>NZ_JAAGPK010000003.1:0-123935 GCF_017104685.1 Burkholderia sp. Tr-20355
ACAGCTCGGGCGCGGTGGCCTGCCCGGGCGGCGTCGCGAAGAACTCGGACGCGAGCCGCGCGAGCGTCGCCGGGTCGGGCAACCCCGCCGGCAGCGGCGCGTGCGGCAGCGCTTGCGCGTCACCGCCGGCCAGGCCGGGATTAACGGTAGGTGTCGGGATAGTCATGGAACTTGCCGATTTCGACGTCATCGAGGACAGCCAGCGCATCCGGCGAATGGACCGCGAGCGAGCAATACAGCGAGATCAGGTACGACGCGATCGCCTGGTTGTTGATCCCCATGAAGCGCACCGACAGGCCCGGCCCCTGCTCGCCCGCGACACCCGGCTGATACAGGCCGACGACGCCCTGGCGCTTGTCGCCGACGCGCAGCAGCAGGATCTTGGTCTTGCCGTCCGCGACCGGCACCTTGTCCGACGGAATCAGCGGAATGCCGCGCCACGTGAGGAACTGCGAGCCGAACAGGCTGACCGTCGGCGGCGGCACGCCGCGCCGCGTGCATTCGCGGCCGAACGCGGCGATCGCGAGCGGGTGCGTGAGGAAGAAAGCGGGTTCCTTCCACACTTTCGTCAGCAGCTCGTCGAGATCGTCCGGCGTCGGCGCGCCCGTCAGCGGGAAAATCCGCTGTTCGTCGGTCACGTTCGCGAGCAGCCCGTAGTCCGGGTTGTTGATCAGCTGGCTTTCCTGCAGTTCCTTGATCGTCTCGATCGTCAGGCGCAGCTGTTCCTTGATCTGATCGTGAGGACTGCTGTAGAGATCCGAGATCCGCGTATGCACGTCGAGCACCGTGCTGACCGCGTTCAGGAAGTATTCGCGCGGCTGTTCCTCGTACGGCACGAAGGTCTGCGGCAGCACGCTTTCGTCCTCGAGCTGCGTGCACGCGGCGCGCACGGCTTCCGGGTTCTTCACCTGGTTCAGCCGGTAGATGCCGGCCTCGACCGGCACCCATTGCAGCAGATGGGTCAGCCAGCGCGGCGTGATCGTGGAAAGCTGGGGGACGGTCTTGGTAGCGTTCGCTAGTTGGCGGGCGGCGTGATCGCTCAGCGCAGCCGCGCCGCTTGCAACGGTCGACATGTGTGGCTCCGGGTTCTTAAGATGAAAAACGGGATTGCTTATGACGCTGGGTGATTATCGGAAGCACGCCCCTGCCGGCTCAACATGCTATAGCCGTCAGGTCCCGTACAACCGAAAGGGAAACGAAATAAGGCAGCCTCAGGTGACGTACGCGCCCGGCAGCAGCGCGGAGATCGACACGTCGAATGCGCGCGCGATCTTGTCGGCGGTGACGATCGACGCGATCGCCTCGCCGCGCTCGATCTCGCCGACGTACGAGCGGTTCAGCCCCGCATGCTCGGCCAGTTGCTCCTGCGACCACGTGCGCGCCTCGCGCAGCTTGCGCACGTTGGCGCCGAAGTGATGGATGAGGTCGCTCATCGCGCCTCCTAGGCGACGCGCGCCGCCGCGCGCGGCGCGGCGTTCGCTTCGCTGCGCAGCACGGCCTGCGTGACGTTTTCGCCGGGCGGCACGTCCTGCGTGAGCCACACGTTGCCGCCGATCACCGCGCCGCGTCCGATCGTCACGCGGCCGAGGATCGTCGCACCGGCATAGATCACGACGTCATCCTCGACGATCGGATGGCGCGCGAGCCCTTTCTCCAGATGGCCGTCCGCATCGCGCGGGAAGCGCTTCGCGCCGAGCGTGACGGCCTGGTACACGCGCACGCGCTCGCCGATGATCGCCGTCTCGCCGATCACGACGCCCGTGCCGTGGTCGATGAAGAAGCCCGCGCCGATGCGCGCGCCCGGATGAATGTCGATGCCCGTTTCCGCATGCGCCTGCTCGGCGATGATCCGCGCGAGCAGCGGCAGGCCGAGCCCGTACAGCTCGTGCGCGAGCCGGTGGTGGATCATCGCGAGGATGCCCGGATAGCACAGCAGCACCTCGTCGACGCTGCCGGCCGCGGGATCGCCGTGAAAGGCCGCCAGCACGTCGCTGTCGAGCAGCCGGCGGATCTCGGGCAATCGCGCGGCAAAGGCCTGCACGGCTTGGGACGCGACCGCGTCGATGTTGTCGGGCGGCGCCCCGTCGGTATGGCGGTGACGCGCCGCATAGCGCAACTCGAGCGTCACTTGCGCGAGTAGCGCATTGAGCGCCGCGTCCAGCGCATGGGCCACGTGGAAGTTCTCGCTCTCCTGCCGCAGGTCGGGCGGCCCGAGCCGCATCGGGAACAGCACGCCCTTCAGCGCGCCGATGATCTGCGCAAGCGCCTCGCGCGCCGGCAGGTCGCGCCCGCCGGGTTCGAGCGAGCGCCGCTGCTTCTCGCGCCATGCGCGGCGCACCGTCTGCAGCGATTGAACGATGTCGTCGATGTCGAATGCGGCCATGCTGCCCTCTCCCCGTAACGGCCGTGAATCAGTCCTGCGCCCACGGCAGGCCGCGGAAGCGCCAACCGTTCTGGCTACCGCGCTGCTGCCGCTCGTCGAGGTCGCCCTCGAACCCTTCGAGCACATTGAACACCTGTGTGAAACCGCCCTTCGCCGCGGCCTCGGCCGCCTGGGCCGAGCGGTTGCCGCTGCGGCACAACAACAGCACGACGGCGTCCTTGCCGGTCTTCGCTTCCAGTTCGCGCACGAAGCGCGGGTTGCGCGTCAGGCTCGTGCCGGTCGCCCACGGCACGTGCAGCGATTCCGGCACGTGACCGACGAATTTCCGCTCTTCCGCCGTGCGCACGTCCACCAGCAATGCGTCGCCTGCCGAGAACAGCGCCCACGCGGTTTGCGGCGACACGCCGCCCGCATAGGGCTTGCCAGCCGCCGCGGCCGCCGTGCGCGCATCTTCGAGCGCCTGTTGCGCAGCGGTTCGTTCTTCCAGTTCAACCGTCATGACACTTCCTTGTTTTCGCAGATTCGTATGAACAAAAACACCGGGAATTCGGCCGTCGCAGCTTGCGTGCTGTCTATAGCCGTCAGCACCACTATGCGAGGGCCGCCGGGGAAGCAGAACCAATAAAAATTCATTTCCTAATCAGCGCCGCGGGGAATGCAATAGCAGACGCGCGCTATGCATGCGCGGTCGCTGGCGGGCAGGAAAGGCAGGACGACGACCGTTCGATGTCAGCCATCGAAGGAAATTGAAAGGAGGCGGGAGGCGATCAGCGCGGCATGCGGCGCGCTGTCATGGATTCCAGAATGGCATGGGGGGCGCCATGCATCGACGAGGCCAGCGCACCTCGCCGACGCATGCGCCCGTCAGTGAAGTCAATCAGGCCACCGGATCGACCGGCGCGATCGGCGCACCGCGCGCTTCGATATCGCGCCCCGCGAGCAGGCACAGATCCTCGCGATGATGCGTGGCGACCACCTGCACGCCCACCGGCACGCCGTTCACGACCGACGTCGTGACGGCCAGCCCCGGCAGCCCCATCGCGGGCAGCGCGCGCAACGTGAGCTGCGCCTCCCACACGCGGTCGAAGCCGTCCGGCCCCTGCCTGTCGAGATCGTCCGGGAACGGCAGTTCCGACGACACCGGCAGCAGCAACACCGGGTACGCGTCCAGAAACAGCCGCCATTGCCGCGCCAGCGTCGTGCGGCGAACCAGCGCGCGGCCGATCACGTCGGCGGGCAAATCGCGCACCTTGCCGCGCACGGCCTCGATCACCGCGGCCGCGCCCGGATCGCCGTCCTGCCCGACCGCGTTCGCCAGCGCATCGAAGCCGTCGCCCAGCCAAAGCTGTTCCTGCAGCAGCGCGGCCTCGCGCAGCGGCGGGGTCTCGTCGATCTCGTCGACGCTCCAGCCCGCGTCGACCAGCCGGCGCGCGGCATCGCGCAACGCGGCCTCCACTTCGGGCACGACCGCCAGGCCGCGCGGCCGCACGCACAGCGCCGCACGCTTCGGCACCTCGCGCCCGTCGAACGGCGCCGCCACGCTCCACGGATCGCGCGGATCGGGTGCGGAGAACGCGCGCAGCGCGAGCGACAGGTCGTCGATCGTGCGCGCGATCGGCCCCGCCGCCGACATCAGTTGCGCGCCGATCGCACGCTCCGGCGACGACGCATTGAACGCCGGCACGCGGCCGAGCGACGGCCGGATTCCATGGACGCCGCACGCATAGGCCGGGTAACGCACCGAGCCGCCGATGTCGGTGCCGAGGGCAAGCGGGCCGATCCCGGCGGCCACCGCAGCCGCCGCGCCGCCGCTCGATCCGCCCGGCGTCAACGACGGATTGCGCGGATTGCGCGTGCGGCCATGCACGAGATTCGACGTGAACCAGCGCAGCGCGAACGTCGGCGAATTGGTGCGGCCCAGCAGAACCCCGCCGGCCTTCCGGATGTTGGCGACCACCGGGCTGTCGGCGTGCGCGATCAGGTGTTCCTGCAGGCGCGTCCCGTTGGTCGTCGCGAAATCGGCCTGGTCGATGTTGATCTTCACGGTGACGGGTACGCCCGCGAGCGGGCCCGGATCGTCGCCGCGCGCGATCGCGCGGTCGACGTCATCCGCCTGCCGCCGCACGTCGTCGGGGCGGTGTTCGACCACGGCGTTGATCGCCGGATTCACCGCATCGAGACGATCGAGCACGGCGTCGGCCACTTCACGCGCGGACACGTCGCGATGCCGCACGCGCTTCGCGAGTTCGGTTGCCGGCAGTTGCCAGAGTTCGGTCATGACTTCTCCTGATGGAAAGACATCACACACGCGCGCGGCGCCGCGCTTCCTCGCGAAAGCGCGGCACCGTGTTCACTCACTGCGCCGCCTGCTTCGCGCGTTCGGCCGCCGCAATGATCGCGTCGGCCACGGCCTTCGGCTGGCTCAGCATCGCGACGTGGCTGCCGTTCACGCGCGTGAGCGTCGCGCCGATCCGCTTCGCCATCGTTTCCTGCAGTGCCGGATCGATCATCCTGTCCTGCGTCGCGACGACGAACGTCGACGGCTTCGCATGCCACGCGGCCTGCGCGACCTTCTCCGAGATGCACCCGCCGTACCAGGGCCCCTGCGTCGCCGCGACGAGGCGCTGCTGCGCGGGCGGCAGGTCCGGCGCGAAATCCTGCGCGATCGCCTTGTCCGACAGCCGCGCGAAACCGCCCGCGTCCTGGCGCAGTTCGCCGGCCCACGACGGGGCCGGCAGCCCCTGCGTGACGTCGGCGATCGACTGGCCGTTGTCGGGCGCGAACGCCGCGACGTACACGAGCGACTTCACCTTGTCGTCGTTGCCCGCCTCGCTGATCACGACGCCGGCCCACGAATGGCCGACCAGCACGACCGGTCCCTTCTGCTCGTCGATCGTACGCTTCGTCGCGGCCGCATCGTCGGCAAGCGAACTCAGCGGATTCTGCACCGACACCACGTGCAAACCGCGCGCCTCGAGCAGCGGAATCACGCGGTTCCAGCTCGACCCGTCGGCGAACGCGCCGTGCACGAGCACGACGTTCGTGCCCTTCAGGTCTTCCTTCGGCGCGGCCTGCGCCGCGACCGCACCGGACAGTCCGCCGATCACCGCGGCGGACACCAGAACGCGTTTCATCAAACCGGCCATCGTCATGCTCCTTTCTCTGTCGTGTCGTTCAAATGAAGTGCTGCAACGAAGGCCGCGCCTGCTTGCGACAGGCGCGGCAGCGGGTCACGAATGCGCGTACAGGTCGTCGGCCGCGTTTCGCGCGGCACGCGATTGCGCCGCGTCGCGATGGCCGGCAGACGTCGACGCATCGGCCACGTTGTCGCCTTGCGACTTCGACGGGCCGTTCTGGTCGGAACGCGCGACCTGCAGCGCGGCGATGACGTCTTCCGGGTAGTGCGGTTCGCTACGCGCCGGGTTGTAGCCGGCCTGTTCGAGGCGGACCAGGTCGGCGCGCACGTCGGCACGCGTGAGGCCGTGGCCGGTATCGGCGAACGACAACGCGGGAGCAACGGCGAGGACGGCGACAGCGAGGATTCGAGCGGCTTTCATGAGGGTTCTCCTTGACGGAAGTTGAGGTGTCGATCATTGGGCGCCCGGTGCGAACGTCTGGCACCGAACGTTTGCTGCATGTCGACAGTAGAACCCGCCCACGTATCCCGAATGTTTCCGGAACCGGTGCTTTCTGCATGCCAGTTTTTCCGGAATGGCCGCAGATACAGTGCGATACAAACCCGCTCGCCGATGCATGCCGCCACGCCACGCTCGCCACGCATCATGAAAAAAGGCGTGCCTCGCAAGGCACGCCTTTCCATCGAACGCACACCGCCGCGTCGCGTCAGGGCGCGAGTCGCGTGAACACATAATCGTGGTTCTTCACCCGCGCCTGGTGACACGCAAAGCACGTCTGATGCTGGCCGATATCCGCCGGCACGCCGTTGACGAAGCGCCCGAAGCCCCAGCCGCCCGTCGACGCATAACGACGCGCGTCCTTCACCATCACCTGCACGGTCGTCGCCTGGCCGGGTACCGTCGCCGGCGCGAACTCGTCGGACTGCCTGCGCTTGTACGCGAGCTTCACGAGGATCGTGCCGTCGGGAAACGGCAGCGTCGCCTGTTCGAGCGCGCGGATCGCGACCGGGTTGCCGAGCACCACGCGCAACTCGTCGAGCGGTGCGGCCTCTTCGGCCGGCGCGACCATTTCCCACTTCCGGTAGCCGGGCGGGATCGTCACGCCGTAGATCGGCGATGCCGCCGCCGGCTTCGGCTCCTCCGCGAACGCGGCCGGCCCGCCGGCCGACAGCGCCCCACCCAGCAGTACGCCCGCGACGAGCGCACGGCGCGCGCCGCGCCGCCACACCCTCACGCGTGCCCGCATCACAGATGCTCCACTTGCAGGATCGCATCGGCGAACGCCTGCGGCGCTTCCTGCGGCAGGTTGTGGCCGATGCCGCCGGAGATCGTCCGGTGCTGGTACTTGCCGGTGAACTTCTTCGCGTAGGCGGCCGGTTCCGGATGCGGTGCGCCGTTCGCGTCGCCTTCCATCGTGATCGTCGGCACCGTGATCGCCGGCCCGGCCGCCAGGCGCCGCTCGATGTCGTCGTACTGCGCCTCGCCCTTCGCCAGCCCGAGGCGCCAGCGATAGTTGTGGATCACGACGGCCACGTGATCGGGGTTCTGGAACGACGCGGCCGTGCGTGCATACGTCTCGTCGGAAAACTTCCACTTCGGCGACGCGAGTTGCCAGATCAGCTTGTTGAACGCGTCGCGATTCGCCGCATAACCGAGCTCGCCGCGCTCGGTCGTGAAATAGAACTGATACCACCACTGGAATTCGGCCTGCGGCGGCAGCGGCTTGCGGTTCGCCTCCTGGCTGCCGATCAGGTAGCCGCTCACCGACACGAGCGCCTTCACGCGCTGCGGCCACAGCGCCGCGATGATGTCGGCCGTGCGCGCGCCCCAGTCGTAGCCGCCGAATACCGCGCTGTCGATCTTCAACGCATCCATCAGCGCGACGATGTCGACGGCCGTCACGGCCTGCTGGCCGTTGCGCACCGTGTCGGCCGAGCGGAACGTCGTCGAGCCGTAGCCGCGCAGGTACGGCACGATCACGCGATAGCCGGCCTTGACGAGCAGCGGCGCGACGTCCGCATAGCTGTAGATGTCGTACGGCCAGCCATGCAGCAGGAACACGACGGGGCCGTTCCTCGGTCCGAGGTCCGCATATCCGACGTTGAGCACGCCCGCGTCGATCTGGTGGATCGTGCCCAGCGACGCGACGCCGGCCGGGCGCTTCGCGGCCGGTGCATCGGGCGCCGACTGCGCATGCGCGAGCGCGCTGAAGCCGAGGTCGGCCAGGCTCAGGCTCGCCAGCGTCGAGCCCAGGATCAGGCGGCGGCGGGTGTTCACGGTATCGGGCATGACTCGTTCTCCATTGTCGATCGCTAAGGAAGAGGCCCGCGGCACAGGCGGGCAATCAGGTGTCGCCGTTCGCAGCGGCGGCGCATGGCACCGCGCCGCCGTGTGAATCGCTTCACCGGTTTTATATCCGAACCCTCCGGAGGCTTTGTATCCCAACGTATCCGCGTGCGAACCCGACACACAGCGATTCAAAAATCGCGCGAGAAACGACGCTTTCGGGCGACCGCGCGGCACACGCGGCCACCGTGTGGCGGTACGTCAGAACAGCCTGGCGATCGCCGGCACGCTGAGCACCGCGACGTAGTAGCCCATGAACTGCACGCCCGTGTTGAACGCGAACAGGCGCGACAGCATCCCGCCGAACAGGCCGATCGTCACGATCACCGCCAGCCCCAGCAACTGCCCTTCCCACACGCCGATCACGACGATCAGCCCCGCGAAGGTCGCGATGATCGCTTCATGACTCAGCTTGCGCGCGACGAACGATGCCGCACGGTGCGCGTGGTGCATCGCGAGCGGATACGCGATCAGCGCGGCCAGCAGGATCGACAGCAGCCCGTAGCCGAGAAACTCGGGCCAGCTCATCAACGTATGCAGGTTGTGGATCTGCCCGCTCGCCGCGTCGACCGTGAAGCGCGGCGGCGCGTTGAACAGCGGCGCGGCCGGGCCGGCCGCCACCGGGCTCAGCGGCAGCCCGAACGCGATCAGCGGAATCAGCGCCTCGGCGATGTAGGTCGCCTCCGTCACGCCGTTGCGCGCGGCGATCACCGTCGTCAGCCGCTGGTACGCATGACGCACGCGCGCGCCGACGACCTCGCCCATCAGCACCGTCATCGCGACCGGGCTGAACACGAACGTCGCGCTCGATACCGCGGCCGTGCCGACCGTCCACGCGACCTGCTCGCGGTCGAGCACCTTCAGCGGATTCGGGAAGTAGCCGCGCCAGCTTTTCACGTCGGGCGCGAGCACGAACGTCGACGGCCCGTCGCGGCGCATGCGCCGCCGCTCGGCCGGCGACAGGATCGAGAACAGGTCGGCCACGAGCGGCCCGATCGCGATCCCGAGAAAGTAGCTGACGCTCAGCTTCACGCCGTAGCGACCGGTCAGCGCCTGCAGCCCGACCACCAGCATCACGAACGGCACGAGCAGCAGCACCGACGCCCAGCGCCCCGCGGAAAAGTACGCGATGCCGATGGCCGCCGCGAGGAACACCCACGGCGCGGCCTTGGCGATCGCCGCGCCGAACGGCGCGAGCAGCGACGCGAACAGCACCGCGAGCGGCAGCGCGACGAACGCGGCGACGATCGCGCCGGAAATCATCTTGCGCAGCGCGATATGCGGCACGCCCAGCGCGCGCAACAGCGTCGCCTGCTGCAGCAGCGGCGCGGCCATCGTGTCGCCGGGAATGCCGAGCAGCGCGGTCGGGATCGAATGCGTGATGTGCTTGGCCACCGCGCCCGCGAGAAAGAACGTGAACACGCCGGCCGGCGGGACGCCGAGCAGTGCGACGAGCAACGTGAGCGGCGCGATCGTCGTCGTTTCGTCGGTGCCGGAGATCAGCCCGATGGCGGAGAACACGATCGCGCCGAGCAGCCCCATCGCGAACGCGGCCGGCAATGCATGCAGCAGCGCGTCCATCAGCGGCCTCCCGCGCGGGCGCGCCCGGACGACGCGTCGTAGGAGGCGAACAGGTCGAGCAGCCCGAGTTCCTCCATCTCGGCACGCGCGCTGGCCGACAGGTCGCTCGCCGAACCCAGGCCGCCCGACGCTTCGGCGAGCTGCCGCAATGCCGCGTCACGCTCGGCGCCGCCGGCCGCATGTTCGATCACCGTGCGCTTCGGCTTGAACAGCACCGCGCAGATCGTGCCGGCCAGCAGGCAGCCGCCGAGGCCGATCAGCATCGCGTAAGCGCGTGCGATCGCCGCGTCGTGGACGAACGACGCGAGCACGACGCGGCCGATCTCGAACGCTCCGAGGCTGATCGCGATGCCGAGCAGCACCGACCACGCGAGATGTTTCGTCGCCACCGTGTCGCCCCATACCTCGACGAGCGTCGCGGCCGACGCATCGGCACCGGCCAACGGCCCGGCACGATGCGGCGCGCGTGCGAGCGCGCTTGAACCGGTCTGTTCCATGTGTCTCCTCCTGGATTGATATGTCGCCGGCCTGGCCGGCGTGGCGCGCCGCACGCCGCGTGCGTGACGCGGCGTGCAGTCCGCGCGTCAGCCGCCGCGGCGGCCCGCGAGCAATTCGACCGCGAAGTCGGTGCGCACGTCTTTCGCCGCGACCATCTGCTGCGCGATCCGGTCGATGTCGGCGCCGGTCGCGCCGGCCGCGACCGCGATGTTGCGGGCATGCAGCGCCATGTGGCCGCGCTGGATGCCTTCGGTCGCGAGCGCGCGCAGCGCGCCGAGATTCTGCGCAAGCCCGACCGCCACCGCAATTTCACCGAGTTCCTGCGCGGAAGTCACGTTCATGATCTTCAGCGCGAGACGCGCGAGCGGATGCGTCTTCGTCGCGCCGCCGACCAGCCCGACCGGCATCGGCATCTCGATCGTGCCGACGAGGTCGCCGTTCGCGGCCTTCTCCCACGTCGTCAGCGACGTATAGCGGCCACTGCGGCTCGCATACGCATGCGCGCCGGCTTCGACCGCGCGCCAGTCGTTGCCGGTCGCGACCACGACCGGGTCGATGCCGTTCATGATGCCCTTGTTGTGTGTCGCCGCGCGGTACGGGTCGGTCGCCGCGAACACGTAGGCGTCGATCACGCGATCGATGACGTCTTCACCGGAATAAGCGTCGGTCGCGAGCGTGGCGGCCGCGTACCGTACCTCCGCACGGGCCAGCCGGAGATCCGCGAGGTTGGACAGTATCCGCAACCGTACCTGGCCCCCGGTAATCGCCTCGATGCGCGTCGCGACCGTTTCGGCCATCGTATTGACCGTGTTCGCCCCCATCGCGTCGCGCACGTCGACGATCAGGTGCGCGACGATCATCGCGCCGCGCGGCGTGTCGGGAAACACGTGAACCTCGATGTCGCGGCAGCCGCCGCCGAGGCCGACGAGCACCTTGTCGCGGCTGTTCGCGAGTGCGACCAGTTCGGCCGCATGCCGCAGGATCGCGAGCCGCGCGCCGTACGGATCGTCGACGCCGATCACCTGGACCTGCGCGCGCATCAGCGGGCCGCTGCTCGACGTGCGGAAGCCGCCGGCCGCGCGCGCGAGCTTCGCCATATACGATGCGGCCGCCACGATCGACGGCTCCTCGACGGCCATCGGCACGATCACGTCGCGGTCGTTGATCCGGAAGTAGCCGGCCACGGCCATCGGCAGCTCGAACGTGCCGATCACGTTCTCGATCATCCCGTTGGCGACCTCGAGCGGCAGCGCGCCCGGCTTCGCGAGCAGCGCATGCTCGGCATCGTCGAGCCCGACGGCGCGGGACAGGTGGGACAGGCGTTGCTCGGGCGTGAGCGCGCGGAAGTTCGGCAAGGCGGAATCGATGGGCATGACGGGTCGGTTGTCTCGGGGTGGCGGTATTGCCCGTCGGTGCTTGCGGCGGGCATCGGATAGCCGAATAATAGTCACGCTGTACCCTTTGAAAAGGTACAGACGACGCAGACAGTCACCCAACCGTACCCATGACAGTGGGCCGGCCCGACGGAACATGCCGATGAAACAGCGTGCAAGAGCCAGCCTGTCTGGCGCGATGGCGGACAATCTCGCCAGACAGATCGAGGAAGGCGTGTTGCCGGCCGGTGCGAAACTGCCCTCCATCAGGGAATACGCCGAGGCGTCCGGCTGCTCGAAGAACACGGTGATCAGTGCATTCGAGATGCTCGCGGCCGACGGCCTGATCGAGCCGCGCCGCGGCTCGGGCTTCTTCGTGACGCGTCGCGCGGCAGCCGCGCCCGACATCGACGAACCGAGCTCGCTCGACCGCGCGATGGACATCGTGTGGCTGATGCGCGAGCAGTTGCACGTGAAGCCCGATGTGCTCAACCTCGGCGAAGGCTTCCCGCCGATCGAATGGCTCGAGGAAACACGGCTGAACCAGTACCAGCAGCGCATCATGCGCACGAGCGCGGCGTCGCTGTTCCGCTACGGCAGCCGCTTCGGCTACCTGCCGCTGCGCCAGTCGCTGCAGCAGAAGCTCGCCGGCTACGAAATCGAGGCACCGCCCGCGCAGATCGTGCTGACGCACGGCGCGAACCAGGCGATGGATCTCGTGCTGCGCTACTTCGTGCGCCCGGGCGACACCGTGCTCGTCGACGACCCCGGCTACTACCCGCTGTTCGGCAAGCTGAAGCTGAGCGGCGCGAACATCGTCGGCGTGCCGCGCGAGATCGACGGCCCCGATGTCGCGAAGCTGGCCGAACTTGTCGCGACGCACCGGCCGAAGCTGTTCTTCACGCAATCGGTCGGCCACAACCCGACCGCGACCGATACGAGCGCGGCCAAGGCGCACCGCATTCTGCAGCTCGCCGATGCGCACGACCTGATCCTCGTCGAGGACGACGCGCTCGCCGACCTGCGGCCGCGCTCGCTCACGCGCATCGCGACGCTTGACCAGCTGCGCCGGACCATCTATATCGGCAGTTTCTCGAAATCGGTGTCGGCTGCGCTGCGTGTCGGGTTCCTTGCGTGCAATGCGGCGCTTGCGAGCGACCTGGCCGACGTGAAGATGCTGACGCATGTCAGCAGCTCCGAGTACTGCGAACGCACGCTCGACGCGATCGTCAGCGACGGGCACTTTCTCAGGCATACGAATCACCTTCAGGAGAAGCTGCGACGCGCGACCGGCAACGCGCTCGATGTGCTCGGGCGTCTTGGCGCGGAGGTCTATCGGTCCTGCGACCAGAGCCTGTATCTGTGGGCCGCGCTGCCCGGCTGGCCTGATTCGATGCAGCTCGCGCAGGCGATGCTGGCGCGCGGCGTGATCCTCGCGCCCGGTGCGGTGTTTTCGCCGCAGGCCGATCGCCCGTCGAAGTATTGCCGCTTTAACGTTGCGTATCTGGCGGACAAGCGGTTTGCGCAGGCCTTGCAGGCGGTTGCCTGAAAACGAATGCGAGCCGCACCACCGCCCGGCCCGCATTCGTCGTGCAACCCCGCTTACCCGCGCCGCAACGGCCGGAACCCGGCCCGCACTTCACGCGCAAACAACTCCGGCTCCTCCCATGCCGCGAAGTGCCCGCCCTTGTCGACTTCGTTGAAGTAGATCAGGTTGTGATAACTGCGCTCGGCCCAGCTGCGCGGCGCCTGGTAGATCTCGCCCGGAAACACCGTGATTGCCGCCGGCAACGAGATATCCACCGCGTTGAAGTTGTTCGAGTGATCCTCCCAGTAGATCTGCGCGGCCGACGTCGCGGTGTTCGTCAGCCAGTACAACGAAATGTCGTCGAGAATCTCGTCGCGCGGGATCGAGCGTTCGGGCACGCCGCCGCTGTACGTCCATTGCGAAATTTTGTCGTACATCCACGCAGCCTGCCCGGACGGCGAATCCGCAAGGGCATAACCAACCGTCTGCGGACGCGTGACCATCATCGCCGAGTAGCCGCAGTTGTCGCGATAGAACGTCGCGAGCTGCTCGTACGCGGCCCGCTCCTTCGGCGACAGCGAAGCCGGCGCGGGCGCATCGGTCGCGAGCAGCGTCGCGATATCCGGCGGCACCGTCGCCGGCATGTTCACGTGAATCCCGGCCAGCCCCTGCACGCGCTGCATCGCCATCCGGTGCGAGATCACCGAGCCGCAGTCGCCGCCCTGCGACACGAAGCGCGTATAACCGAGCCGCGCCATCAGTTCGCCCCATGCCCGCGCGATGTGGTCGGAGCCCCAGCCGGTTTTCGTCGGCCGGCCCGAGAAGCCGAAGCCCGGCAATGACGGCACGACGACGTGGAACGCATCGTCGGCGCTCGCGCCGTGCGCGGTCGGGTCGGTCAGCGGGCCGATCGCCTTCAGCAGCTCGAAGATCGAACCCGGCCAGCCGTGCGTCATGATCATCGGCATCGCGTTCTCGTGCCGCGAGCGCACGTGGATGAAATGAATGTCGAGCCCGTCGATTTCCGTGATGAACATCGGGAAACCGTTCAGGCGCGCCTCGCCCTTGCGCCAGTCGTAATCGGTGCCCCAGTAGCGCAACAGCGCCTGCATGCGCGCGAGCCGCACGCCCTGCGATTCGTCGGCGACGGTCTCGCGGCCCGGCCAGCGTGTCGCGGCAATGCGGCGGCGCAGGTCGGCCACGGTTTCGTCGGGAATGTGCGCGGTGAACGGGCGTACGCCGCTCGCGCCGGTTGCGGCATGCAGCGCGGTGGGCAGCATCGCCGAGACGCCGGCGGCCACGGAAGTGGCCAGCAGGTGGCGACGCAGCGGGGAAAACGGTGTGGAAGACATCGTTCGGCATCTCCTTTCGTGAAGTGGAAAGTGAACATGCCGCGCGCGGGATCGCGCCCAGGCTTTCGATCCGGCGCGCCCTCGTCACACGGCGTCGCCCATTTGAAAGGTCTGATGTATCCCGGATTTGTCTGATTTGTACGCGTTTGTAGTCGCTGCATGGCGAGCGGCCCGCGCCGCCGCCCGCTCTTCGTGCAACGCTTAGAGCGCCTTGACGATCGCGCCGTCGACGCGAATGTTCTGCCCGGTGATGTAGCCCGCGCCGTCCGACAGCAGGAACGCGACCGTCTTCGCGATCTCGCCGGTCTTGCCGAAGCGGCCGGCCGGAATGCGCGCGACGATCTCCGGCGTTTCCGGCCAGCTGTCGATGAAGCCCGGCAGCACCGCGTTCATCCGGATGTTCTCGGCCGCATAGCGTTCCGCGTACAGCCGCGTCCACGCGCTCAGCGCCGCGCGCAGCGCCGACGACACCGGCATCGGCTGCTCGGGCGCATCCGCCGCGAAGCTCGAGATGTTGACCACCGCGCCACCGCCCTGCTTCTGGAAGATCGGCGTCACGCGGCGCATCACGCGCACCACGTTCAGCAGGATCAGGTCGAGCCCCGCATGCCAGTTGTCGTCGGTGATCGCCAGCAGGTCGCCTTTCGGCGGATGGCCGGTGTTGTTCACGACCGCGTCGATCCGGCCGTAGCGGGCGACCGTTTCCTGCACGAGCCTGTCGATATCGGCTTCTTCCGTCACCGAGCCCTGGATGCCGAAGCCGCCGAGTTCCTCGCCGAGCGCCACCGCGCTGCCCGACGGCGACATCAGCGCGACGCGATAGCCCGTCGCCGCCAGTTCGCGCGCGATCGCCGCGCCCATGCCCTTGCCTGCCGCCGTGATCAACGCCACTTTTTCTACAGTCACGATTTGCTCCTCGTTCCGATTCCGTTGCCGCGCAGCCGCCGTTCGGCCCGCCATGGTGGTAATGTAGGCGCATCGAATCCGACTGTCGAACCAGTATTTCTGCCGCCAGCCGATAGTTTTTCTACAGCCTGACGATGCCGCCACGCCCTTCCCGACTGCCGCCGCTGAATGCGCTTCGCGCGTTCGAGGTATCCGCGCGGCACCTCAATTTCCGCGCCGCGGCCGACGAGATCGGCGTCACGCAGGGCGCCGTCGCGCAGCAGGTGCGCCACCTCGAGGACGTGCTCGGCCTGAAGCTGTTCGAGCGCCTGCCGCGTGGCCTCGCGCTCACGCACGACGGCGCCGCGTATTTCTCCGACGTGCAGCGCGCGCTGCACGCGATCGCCGACGCGACCGACAAGCTCGTGAAGCGGCGTGCCGCGCTGACGATCAGCACGACGCCGTCGTTCGCGTCGAAGTGGCTGATCCCGCGGCTCGCGCGGTTCACCGAGGCCCATCCCGACTACGACGTGCGCGTGATCGCCGACCCGCAGATCGCGACGTTCCGCCACGACGGCGTCGATCTCGCGATCCGCTACGGCAAGCCGCCGTTCGGCAAGCATCTCGTCGCGCATGCGCTGTTTCCGCTCGACGTGTGCGCCGTGTGCAGCCCGGCGCTGCTCGCTGCGCCGGCTTCGCCGCGTGCGCTCCTCGGCCAGGTGCTGCTGCATGACGCGCACGACCTGTGGCCCGAGTTTCTTGCGGCGCTGCCCGAACCGGTCGACGTCGATCCGCACAAGGGGCTGCGCTTCAACCAGACGTCGCTCGCGATCGATGCGGCCGTCGCCGGCCAGGGCGTCGCGCTCGCGACCGAGCCGCTCGTCGAGCGCGACATCGCGGCCGGCAGGCTGTGCAAGCCGTTCGATTTCGCGTTTCCGCTGTCGATGGGGTTCTATCTCGTGTATCCGGCCGAGCGGCGCGACGACGATGCGATCGCGGTGATGCGCGAGTGGATGACCGGGCAGGCGGCGTCGGACGGGCGGCCTTGAGTGCTTGAAATGCCTGGAGCGCCTTGATCGTCCTGCATCAGCGTCAGGGAGCGATCCAGCGCGCCTCGTAGCCGCTTTCACCGTTCAGATCGAACACCGCCCGGCGATGCCCCGTTCGCGCGAGTTCGAGCCAGTCGATGCGCGTGACCGTCATGTGGATCAGGCAGAAGTTTTCGTAGCCGTCGCCTGACGATGCGGTGCCGTCGATATGCGCTTGTTCCGGTGACGCGATCGGCGTGCCGGGCGGCAACGGCGCGCGATACAGCAGCAGCGTATGCGGACGGCTCGACGCCCAGATCGCACGCCGTTGCGCTTCGTCTTCGCAGATCGATGCAATGCCTTGCGCGCGAATCTGCACGAGCGCGTCGAGATCGTTCGCAACGATCGAGAAGCGTGGATCGCGGCGCAACTCCGCGACTTTCTCCGAGCGCGCATCGGTATGAAACGACAGCACGCGATCGGCCCGGCTCACCTGACGCAATACGATCGTCCGGACCTTCGGCGTGCCGTCGAGGCCGAGCGTGGCGGCCTGCAGCATCGTGAACGGCGAGCGCCGCGCGCCGACGCCGGTTTCGAGACATGACCAGAGGCGGTCGTAGGTTTGCGCGAGCGATTCGGAAGTCGGGTCGGACATGAGGCGATGGCGATCGTCGGTGTTTCGATCGCGCCAGCTTAACCGGTTGTTTCAGCGGCGGCTCGCGTGCGACGCGGGCCGCCGTGCTTGTGCCGGTCAGTTATAGCCGAGCACGGCCGGGGCGACATCGCCCGCATCGGACGCCGGCTCCGCGCCGAAGCGGCCGAGCACGTCGGCCACGTATTGCGGCCCCGCGCTGATCTGCGACGAGCGATGCCTGGGCGGCCGCTTGTCGCCCGTGACTGACGCCGCGCCCGTCGATGCCGTTTCGTTGACGGTGATATTCATGTGGATGTCTCCTCACGCGGCCAGCGCCGCGCCGTAAGCGCGCACGAGGCGCGCGACGCCTTCCCGGATCGCGTCGACATCCGGCGCGGCGAACGACAGGCGCAGCGACGCTGCGTCGACGTTGTCCGCGAAAAACGCCTTGCCGGGAACGAACACGATCTTGTTGGCGATCGCCTGTTGCAGCAGCACGTCCGACGGCACCGCGCCGATCCGCGCCCACACGAACATCCCGCCTTCGGGACGGTGGAATTCGATCGCATCGCCGAACCCGTCGCGCAGCGCGTCGCACATCGCGTCGCATTTGCGCTGGTACGCGGCCGTGATGCGCGGCAAGTGGCGTTCGAGCGCGCCGTCGGCCAGGTATTCGGCGGCGGTCGCCTGCGTCCACGGCGCGCTGCACAGGTCGACCGTCTGCTTCGCGATCACGCAGCGCCGCGCGATCTCGGCCGGCGCGATCGTCCAGCCCACGCGCAGCCCCGGCGCGACGATCTTCGACAGGCTCGCGAAATGCACGATCCAGTCGCGCGCGCCGTCCACTTCACCGGCCAGCGCGAGCATCGACGGCACGGCTTCGCCCGCGAAACGCAGGTCGCCGTACGGATCGTCCTCGATGACCAGGAAACGGTATTGCACCGCGAGACGCAGCAGCTTCAGCCGGCGTTCGCGCGTGAGCGTCGCGCCGGTGGGGTTCGCGAAGGTCGGAACGGTGTAAAGCAGCTTCGGTTGCGCGATCGCGCCGGAGGCGAGTTGCTCGGCAAGACGGTCGACGTCGAGCCCTTCACCGTCGACGGGGATCGTCACGATGCGCGCCTGCTGCAGACGCATCGCCTGCAGCGTGGCCGGGTAAGCCGGCTGTTCGGTCAGCACGACGTCGCCGGGCGACACCATCACGCGCAGCAGCAGGTCGAGGCCCTGCTGCGAGCCCGTCGTGACGAGCAGTTCGGCCGGCGTGCACGCGACGCCGCGACGCGCCATCAGCGCGATCAGTTGCTGCTTCAGTTCGGCGAGGCCGTCGGTCGGGCCGTATTGCAGGCAGCGGACGGGCTGTGCGTATGCGCGCTCGGCGGCCGCGTTCAGGCCGTCGACGTCGAACAGGTCGCTGGCCGGATAGCCGCCCGCGAAGGAAATCATGCCCGGTTCGGACAGGTACTTGAACAGTTCGCGGATCGGCGAGCCGGCGGGATTCTGGAATGAGGGAGTGAACGCGTACATGTCGTCGTGAGCTGGAGGGCACGGGCGGCCGGGATAGCCGTCGAGCGCCGGCCGACGTGGCGCTTCTGGCGCCGCGGCGGTGAATTCGAGCCACGATTGTCGATAGTCATTAAGGGCTCGGCAAACGATATCTATGCACTAGGTCTTGCGGTTTGGTCATTAAATCGCGGGTTTAGACGGAGCGAGGCCGGGCTGTTGACAGGTAGACGAACATCAAAAAAAACGAGCGTGACGCTCGCCCGGCCTATGCGCTTCGCTCGGCCGACATGGTTGAAATTTCTGACAAGCCGGCACAGATGGAACACGAAGATCAGAGATCCCCGCGCACCTCACCCGTTCCCAACGCGCTCCGCTGCCGGTTGACTTCCGCCCAAAGCGCATCGCTGTCGTCATCGCGCAGCAGGATCATCCAGTCCAGTTGATCGTCGGTCACGCCGAAGTACGCCAGGATTTCCCGGCGAACCGTATCGACGAACTGCGCGTATTCCGGGGTGGCCTGGGCCTGCGCGTGCAAGGCATCGTAGGCTGCATCGTCCTCGCCGCCGCCGTGCTCGTCGATATAGCGCGAGATCCACTGGTCGCGTTCGTAGTCGTAATCGGCCTCGGCGCGCATCGCTTGCACGGCCGTGTGGAGATCCAGTTGGGCAAACGCGGCGATCGCCGCCGTGGTCGCCTCGTCGAATGTAGTCGTCATTCCATCTCTCATGCTGGTCATGGCGCATCATCGCACGGGCCGCACCCGGGCAGACGCAGCGAATCCGGCTGGCTCGTAACGGCCAGATGCGCACGAACAAGGGGCGGCCGTAACCGCCCCCGCCATTCAATCAACCACCCACACCCCGATTCGCCTCGATCACCGTCAACGCGGCCATATTCACGATCCGCCGCACGGTGGCGCTCGAAGTCAGGATGTTCACCGGCGCATTGACGCCGAGCAGGAACGGCCCCACCGCCACATTGCTCCCCGCCTCGGTCTTGAGCAGGTTGTACGCGATGTTACCGGCGTCGACATTCGGACAAACCAGCAAGTTCGCCGCGCCCTTCAGCGGCGACATCGGCAGCAGCTTCGCACGCAGCCCTTCATCCAGCGCACAGTCGCCATGCATCTCGCCATCCGCCTCGATATCCGGCGCCTGTTCCCGCATGATCTCCAGCGCCCGGCGCATCTTCACGCCCGAGGCCGCGCTTCCCGACCCGAAGTTCGACCGCGACAGCAGCGCGACCTTCGGCGTCAGGTTCAGCCATTCCATCTGCCGGGCCGCCGCGATCGTGAATTCCGCGATCTGCTCCGCATCGGGGTTGTCGTTGACGTGCGTATCCACCAGCGCGACCGTCCGCTGATCGAGCAGCAGGATGTTCATCGCCGCGTAGGTCGACGCACCGGGCTTCTTGCCGATCACTTCGTCCACGAACCGCAGGTGATTGTGATACTCGCCCACCGTCCCGCAAATCATCCCGTCCGCATCGCCGAGCTGCACCATCATCGCGCCGATCAGCGTGAGGCGGCGGCGCATTTCCACGCGCGCCATTTCCTTCGAAATGCCGTCGCGGCAACGCAGTTCCCAATACTTCGTCCAGTACTGCGGGAAGCGTTCGTCATACTCCGGATTGGTCACTTCGACATCCTGACCGAGTCGCAGGCGCAGGCCGAACCGCTCGATGCGCGCCAGCAGCACCTCAGGACGCCCGACCAGGATCGGACGCGCAAGCTTCTCGTCGACGATCACCTGTACCGCACGCAGCACGCGCTCGTCTTCGCCCTCGGTGAACACGATCCGCGCCTTGCCGCCGTCACGCACGAGCCGACGCGCGGTCGCGAACAGCGGCTTCATGAACGCGCCCGAGTGATAGACGAACTGCTGCAGCTGCTCGACATACGCGTCGAGATTCTCGAGCGGGCGCGTCGCCACGCCGCCTTCCATCGCCGCCTTGGCCACGGCCGGCGCGATTCGCACGATCAGGCGCGGGTCAAACGGCTTCGGAATCAGGTATTGCGCGCCGAACGACACGTCGTACGCGCCGTAGGCCGCCGCGACCACTTCGTTCTGCTCTTCCTCCGCCAACCCCGCGATCGCGTGCACCGCGGCGATTTCCATTTCGCGCGTGATCGTCGTCGCGCCCACATCCAGCGCGCCGCGGAAAATGTACGGGAAGCACAGCACGTTGTTGACCTGGTTCGGATAGTCCGAGCGGCCCGTCGCGATGACGACGTCGTCGCGCGTCTCGTGCGCCAGTTCCGGGAAGATTTCCGGCGTCGGGTTGGCCAGCGCGAGAATCAGCGGACGCGCCGCCATCGCCTTCAGCATCTCGGCCGTGAGGATGCCGCCGACCGACAGCCCCAGGAACACATCCGCGCCGCCGATCACTTCGGCCAGCTTGCGCGCATCCGTTTCCTGCGCGAAGCGCGACTTGGCCGGGTCCATCAGCACGGTGCGGCCGCGATAGACGACGCCCTCGATGTCGGTCACCCAGACGTTTTCCACCGGCAGCCCGAGGTCGACCAGCAGGTCCAGGCACGCCAGCGCGGCTGCTCCGGCGCCCGACGTCACGACCTTCACGTCCTTGATCGACTTGCCGACGACCTTCAGCCCGTTGATGAACGCGGCGGAAACGGTAATCGCGGTGCCGTGCTGATCGTCGTGGAAGACGGGAATCTTCATGCGTTCGCGCAGCTTCTGCTCGACCGTGAAACATTCCGGCGCCTTGATGTCCTCGAGGTTGATGCCGCCGAACGTGGGTTCGAGGCCGGCAATGATGTCGACCAGCTTGTCCGGATCGGTCTCGTTGATCTCGATGTCGAACACGTCGATCCCGGCGAACTTCTTGAACAGCACGGCCTTGCCTTCCATCACCGGCTTCGATGCGAGCGGGCCGATGTTGCCGAGGCCGAGCACCGCGGTGCCGTTCGTGATCACGCCGACCAGGTTGCCGCGGCTTGTGAAGCGGTGCGCCTGCAGCGGATCGGCGGCGATCGACTCGCACACGCTCGCCACGCCGGGCGTATAGGCCAGCGCCAGATCGCGCTGGGTCACCAGCGGCTTGCTCGCCACGACCGAGATTTTCCCGGGGGTCGGAAACTCGTGATAGTCGAACGCGGCCTGTTGCTGTGTCTCTGTCTGTTTCATGTTTTGGGTCCCGGCGTGGGCGCCAGGCCAGTCCCGGCGCGATCCATGGAGGTGATTCTAGGGATCTGCCATAACGTGATGATTCTGTTTTAATATCGGCCCATCACTTTTTCCTGATGAATACATGACCAGTCAATGAATTTTGACGCAAACGACGTGGTCAGGCGGCTGGGCGCGCGTCTGAAGATTCGGCATCTGGTGCTGTTGCTGCAGATCCAGCAGCACGGGTCGCTGACGCGTGTCGCCGAGCACATGGCCAGCAGCCAGCCGGCCGTGACGAACGCGCTGTCCGAACTGGAGAGCATGTTCGGCACGCCGCTGTTCGAGCGCTCGTCGCGCGGCATGCGGCCCACCGCGCTCGGCACGGTCGTGCTGGAGCGCGCGAAGGCGATGATCAAGGATCTCGACCACCTCGCCCGCGAAATGGAGGCCGTCGCCGCCGGGCACGCGGCCCATCTGCACATCGGCGTGATTCCGTTCATCTCCGGCCAGCTGCTGTCGGCGGCGCTGAAGCGGTTGCAGGCACGGATGGAACGGCGGCTGACCGTGACGATTCACGAAGGCACCAGCGATCAGCTGCTGTTGCAACTCAGGGATCACGGCGTCGACATCGTGATCGGCCGCGCGTCGTCGGCGATCGATCTGGGGCAGGTTTCGTTCGAAGTGCTGTACCAGCAGCAGCCGCGCGTGATCGCGAGCCGGCGGCTGGCGGCCAAGCTCGCGCGCATGCCGCTGGACTGGCACAAGCTGCACGCGCTCGACTGGATTCTCGGCGCGCCGCATACGCCGATGCGCGAACAGGTGACCGACCTGTTCCTGTCGGCCGGCATCGCGCCGCCCGTGCCGATCGTCGAAAGCTACTCGTCGAAGCTGATCGGCGAAATGATCGCGTCGAGCGACGAGGCCGTGTCGATCGTGCCGGCCGATATCGCGGAAGAACTGGTGCGGATTGCCGGCGTGGCGATCGTGCCTTACTCGCTCGTGTGGACGCTGCCGCCGATCGCGCTGTTTACCCGCTCCGCCGATTCGCGCTCGCCCGCGCGCGATCTGCTCGTCGACGCGCTGCGCGCGGTGTGCAAGGAGACGTACGGGGACATGCAGCGATAAGCGGCTATTTGCTCGCGGCGAGGCGGCGCAGGATTTCCGCGCGCTCGGCACTCAACACGTGGTCCGAGCCCTCGCCGCGGTCGTAGCGCCTGGTTGTGCGGTAGGAAAAACGCTTCGCATATTGATTGGCGGCGGGATCGAACACCCACGCGTCGACTTCGAAGAAGTGCTTGCCGAAATGATCCTCGTCCTTCTCCCAGATATAGTCCGCGCGGACAAACACCGGGTAGGGCGAAACGTCCGGCAGCTTCCACATCGCGCGGTCGGCCATCTCCGTTTCGGTCACTTTGGGCATCAGGTTCTCGATCTTGCCATTCGGGCCGACACGCAGGACGGCCACACGCTCCAGCATCCCGCTGCCGCCGCCCGAGAACATCCCCGAGAAGAACACCCACGAGCCGCCCGATGCGATCGGCAGCCGTTCGGAGCGAGGATTCAGGCCGAACTGGTACACCTCCCGGGACGAACCGGGAAGCGGCGCCGGCGGCATCTCGAAGCACGGCGCATGGTCGGGAAGCACGCAGAGCTTCACGCCGGAAAGCGGGAGCCCGTCGCTATCGAGCTGGCCTTCCGTCTGCGTGTAGCGCGGAAATGCGGATTCGCCGGCGGAGGCCGCCCGAACGCCGGCAATGCCGACGACTGCCAGACTCAAGATTGCCGCGAACATCTTGCCGGTCCTGCGCATACACCCTCTCTCTCTGATTTTTTTGACGGCTGCAGATTGTCGATGATCTGGTCGGTTCTGGCAAAAAGGTGCATCGCCGGTTTCATTCGCTTCGACGAAGTGCGTGAGAGAAACCCTTCAACGTTCCGGTCGGTGCGGGGCAACCGGTTTCTCGTACAACGACCAGTCGCGGCCATCCGACTTGATCCCCACGCGGACGAAGCCGAGCGATTCGTAATAAGCGCAGAGCTTGGTGTTTTCGGCAGCGCAGTCGAGTCGAACGAAACGCCGGTCGATGCGGCTCACCTCGCGGGCGCACCAATCGAGCATGACGCCGCCGATCCCGAGCCCGTTGAAACCTTGCCGCACACATAGCCCGTGCACGTACCCGGCGACCGGTTCTTGCGGCCCCCAGTGCGGATCATCGTCGAAACTCAGCGAGAACGTTCCGACCAACGTGCCGTTCTGTTCGACGACATACACCGATTTCTCGGCGACATGGTTTCGTACCCACCGCTCGGAGAAGCCGTCACCCTCCTTGCCCCACACATAGTCGCCATGCGCGACTTTCTTTGCATGCGCATCGTTCCGGATCTGCGTAAGTGCCGGTACGTCGTCTGCCGTGGCTCGGCGGATGTCATTCGAATTCACGCTCGTCTTTCCGTTGAATCTTCGCGGCGTCGCACGACGGCCTTCATCTCGTCGACCCGCATTCGCAATAACAAACGTAACGACCTTACGAAGTCGTACCCTGGAACCAGCGTGAACATGGGCCCGAATAAATGAGCACGGTCGCAATCGCATTGGCGAAAAAGGACACTTCGAACAGAGTCATCCTGAACGGGGGCGCCATCACGATGAAGGCTAGCGTCGTGACAATCGTGAGTATCAGTTCCAGCGTTCGCGCCAGCTTTTGTCGCTGGCAAAGGCCGATGATCAGGCTCGCGTTCAAGAGCAGCCAGAATGCCTGGACCACGGCGATCAGGGCAATGCCCTTACGCATCAGCGTTGCCTTTTCCGCGGGCACTTCACCAAGTTGATCGAAACCCAGCCTCTGAAGCCAGACAGCACATCCGACCTCGATGAGCCAGACAATCGCGAAGAGCGCGACGGCATGACGGATCTGCGGCGGCGCGTCCGTGTGAAACGCCGGCATGGCCTTCAGCTTGCTGATTGGCATCGTCTTTTCGGGAGGCCGATGGCCCCCGCCCCGGTATTATTTGAATCGTCGGTGCAGATTGCCGGCCGAGTGTAGCTCACTCGCAATGCCGCATACATCGCTATCGATCGTTATCCGTTTCCATCTCTCAGGTTGTGACAGCCGGGTGACGAATCGTGGCGGTCCATACGAATCGGCAGCGGCGTTCCATCTTCAAATGCAACCAGTTCGTCCCGTGCCAATAGAACCAATTTCTCCACTTGCGCAAACGGCAGCGCGTCGCAAAACAATGAAACCGTCAGGGTATGGTCGGCGTCGCATCTGAACACTTCGGCGAGCACATTTCCCTCCGTGTCGGTTAGCTCAACACCCAACCCGTCGCGAAGGACATTCGACGCCACCTGAAATCGATACGCCATCGTACTGCTCCAATCAGGCTGAAGCACTCAAACTCTGCCTGAGCGATTCATAGATCCCCGCGCCGGCATCGACGATAAACACCAGCGCAACGACGACACAGACCACGCGCCCGATTCCACTCAGACGCGTCACGCCGAAATACAGGCCGACCGCCCCGATAGCAAGCGTCGCCGGCCAGTAGATGGCGCCGACGATAATCGCGATGACCGGAAAAGGTATATCGATGGCGATGTCACTCATCCCGCGAGACTCCCGTGCATGCCGGATGCATACGTCAGTTCATGGTTTCGACGACATCGGCCAGCCGCCGACGATTACTCCGCCTGATGACACACCACCTCGATATTGTGCCCATCCGGCCCGATGACGAATGCCGCGTAGTAGTTCGCGTGATAATGCGGCCGCAGCCCGGGCGCGCCGTTGTCCTTCCCGCCCGCCTCCAGCGCCGCGCGATAGAACGCATCGACTTGCTGCCGATTGTCGGCCACGAACGCGATGTGGAGATGCGCCGGTTTCTCGTCCGACTGGAACAGACACAACGAGGCCTTGGCGGGCGTACTGATCTCGATACCGTAAGAAGGCTCGCCCTCGCCCACGGTCACTGCCCCGATCGGTGCAAGCGCCTTGAGGAAAAACGCCTTGCTGGCGGCAAAGTCGCTGACGCCGAATTTGACGTGGTCAAACATGAGATCCCCTCGGATAGATGGGCGGGCCTGCACCCGGGTGTGATGTCGAGACCACCGCGATGGTGCCACACACTGCCTGCAGCAGTACACCTCTTCGCTCACCAACAAAAAAGGCCCGACAACGTCGGGCCAATGAGCGGGATACAAGGAACACCCGCTCACCCCATACCGGGCCGTCACGCGACGCGACGTGACATTGGCGAGATCCTGTGGATACCTGACGATCGCATGTCGATACCTTGCTCACCTGAAAGGATTCGAAAAACCCATGCGCATCCCGTTGGCGCTCACTCGAGCGCCGACAGCACCCGCTCGAAAAAATAGGCCCGCGCCGGAAAGCGCGGGCCGAGCGGAAGTCACCAAACGCCTTGGGGGGGACAAGGCGCGACCAGTCTAGCCCGAGTCACCGGAAAGAAGATTTCATGCGGGATTACAGCTATTACTTCATATGACGAAGCAACGGCCGGCGTCGGCGCCGGTTTGCGGCACGTCATTTGTGAGCCCCCATTGCCGCGCGACCGCGCTTGACCATCGTCGGCGCTGTGCAGCGCATCGCCGGTTTGCTATGGTCCGATAGCGTGATGTCCCAACCCCGCACACCCACACCGAAAAAGGCGGCCCAATGATCGACCACGTCTACCTCTCCGTCACCGACATCGACAAGTCGCTGGCCTTCTACGCCGCAGCGTTGAAACCGCTCGGCTGGCGCATCTTCGGCAACTACGACTCCGCGTCGGGCCCCGAGGGCGTCCCCGATCTCTACGGCATCGGCGACGACGTGTACGGCAAGGGCACCGCGGTCGGATCGAGTATCTGGCTGCGCCAGCGCAAACCCGGCGAGACGGGGCTGTATCTCGGGATCGTCTGCGACTCCAACGAACGGGTCGACGCCGCCTACGCAGCCGCGCTCCAGGCCGGCGGCATCGACGAGGGAAAACCGGCGGATCGCACCTACTTCGCCCGCGGCTACTACGCGGCGAACGTCGCCGACTTCGACGGCAATCGGCTCGAGTTCGTCCACAAGGCGTGGAACCCGAAGCGGCACGCATAGCGCCAACGGCGGCGCCGGTCGGACGCGCGCGGGCTCAGGTCGGCACGCCGCCCAGATGCTGCGTGAACCATTCCGCCGCCGCCCGACTGGTTGCGTCGAAGTGCTCGATATACGGCGTGAAATGCCCGCCCTTGATCTGGAGCAGGCGCTTCGGTTCGAGTGCGTTTGCCCATGCCTTGAGGCACAGGTCGGTCGGCGTCAACACGTCCTGATCGGCGACGATCATCAGCAGTGGCGTCGGCGAGATGCGGTCGACGTACTGGCCCGGTTCGTTCTCGCGGGACATCTCCGCACTGCGTAACGTCACTTCGTTTCGCCAGCTCGGCGCAAACTGCGCGGCCGATTCGGTGAAGAACCGGTACGCATCCGCGCCGGCCATCGCGCACGCAGCCGACGGGTCGGCACTGACGGCCGGCAACATGGCCGGCGCGCTGCCCGCGAAGCGCTGCCTGCGGTCTTCGTCAAAACGCGCCAGCATTGCCGGTACGAGATCGGAACGCGTGCGGCGCAAGCTCGACTGGTATCCGCTGATCGTCGGCACCTGCGACACCACGCATTTCACGCGCCGGTCGATCGCGGCGACTTCGAGCACGTGGCCGCCGCTGTAGCTGGTGCCCCAGATACCGATGCGTTCGTCATCGACATCGGCACGCGTCAGCAGGTAGCTGATCGCATCACGATAGCCGCGCTTCTGTTGTACGGGGTCGATTTCCTGACGGGGCAGCCCGTCGCTCGCGCCGAAGTTCTTGTGATCGTAGAGCAGCACGGCAAAACCACTCGCGGCGAACACCTCCGCGTAGCGGTCCAGATACTGCTCCTTCACGGCCGAAAAGCCGTGCGCCATCACGATGGCAGGATACGTTTCGCTGTCGGCGACGCGCCGCGTCGGCACGTAGAACCAGCCCCGCAGCGTCGCGGATTCGGACGGGAATTCGATGTCGTGGCGCGTCATGTCGGCTGGCCTCATTCGGTCGGTGGATTCGTTGACCGACACGATATGCCCGCACGCCATGTCCCGCGTGTTCCGGTAAGACGTGTGCTACGCCGAATCGGACAATTTCGCGTAAGCGCTCGGCGTCATGCCCGTGAAGCGGCGAAACACGGTCGAGAATGCGCTCGTCGTTTCGTAGCCCAGTTCGGCCGCGACGGCGATCACCGAGCAACCCGACGCCAGCAGCGGGCGCGCGGCTGAAATACGCGCTTGTTGTCGCCACTGGCTGAACGACAAGCCCGTTTCGGCCTGGAACAACCGCGCCAAGGTTCGGCTCGACGCACCGACTTCACCGGCCCATTCCGTCAGCGTTCGTTGATCGGCCGGATCCGACAGGATGGCATCGCAGACGCGTGCAAGCCGCCGGTCCCGGCCAGACGGAAGCCTTAACGGCTGCTCGGGCGACCATTCGATTTCAGCGAGCATGAGCTGGATGACGAGATCGTCGCGTCCGGCGGGATGCGTGTCGATCGGCAGGGACGACGCGCGCACGATCAGTTCACGCAGCAGCGGCGACACCTCGACCAGTCTCGGTTGATTCGGATAAGCCGACGGGTACGCGCGCGGGTCGACGTACGCCGTTCGCATTTCGAGGAGGCCGTGTGCGCGCATCGCATGCGGAAGGTCCGGTGGAATCCAGAGTGCGCGATGCGGCGGGATCATCCACAGCGACTGGCTCGCACGGACTTCGGCTATGCCCGTCGTCGTGTAGACGAGTTGCGCGCGCGGATGCTGGTGTTCCGCGACGACGAAACCGTCCGGAAATGCTTTCGGCATGACTGCCGCGATACCCGGTGCGTGCTGGTAATCGCGCGGATCGGTGCTCTTCGGCGCGTATGCGCGGCCAGTCCGCCTCGGGTGGGCCGTCGCGTCGAGCATGATCGCTTTACCTTCGCCCTGCATCGCGCGTCCTTTCATTTGCGCGGGATGGCCGGGTGATGCGGTCGCGCGAGTCGGACAAACGACACGGGTCCGCCTGCAGCGTGGAATTCCGTTCGGTCGCCCCGATGATTGCACCACGTCGCCAAATCACACGGGTACCCGCAGGATCGGAACCCATCTGCCCGGAATGAGCGTCGACTCTTTCTCGGCAATCTTCTCCGCGCCGAGCGCCATATAGAACGGCACGGCGTTGGGATCTGCCTCGATCACGAAGCTTCCGATTCCCTTCGCGGCGGCTTCCTTCCTGAGCGCGGACCATAGCGCACGTGCGACGCCCTGCCCCATATGATCCGGATGGACGAACAACCATCCGCGCGTAAGCGCATCGGAATCGGTCGCAGCCCTCACCCAGAACCCGATGATCCGTTCTTCCGTTTCGGCCACGTACGCCATCGAGCTTTCGATCATCTCGGGCGTCACCGTGAGATCGGCTCGCCAAAGATCCAGCCACGCCTCGGGGTAGCCCCAGTGCGCTTTCGAAAGAAATGCCAGTTTCGTGAGTGCGTCTGCATCGGCGGGCCGGCCGGCACGAATGACAAATCGGCGGTGCATCCGGTCTCCTTTCCCGGTCGGTAAAGACCGACGACCATGCGCGGCATGCCTCTGTCGGAGGCATCAGGCGCTGGACGACGCGTTGAAGCAGGCGGAACTCGGCGTAGTCACCGGTGGAGGCGGAAACCGCTCGAACGATCACGTGGTCGAGTGGGTCGGCATCGAAACTCACCGTGCCCATTCGGGACCGCTAGACCAGGACAGCGCACGCCACCGCGCACCGTCCCGGCAACGATCCGGTGCGCGCCCGCGCCGAACAACCGCGTCAAAGAATCCGGTTCAACGCATCCGAGAACCGCTCGACCGCGCCATCGACATCGTGCAGCTTGTCGAGACCGAACAACCCCAGCCGGAACGTCTTGAAGTCCTCCGGCTCGTCGCACTGCAGCGGCACGCCGGCCGCGATCTGCAACCCGACATCCGCGAACTTCTTCCCGGTTCGAATCCCGTCGTCGTCCGTATAGCTGACCACGACACCCGGCGCCTCGAACCCTGCCGCCGCCACGCTCCTGAACCCCTTCTCCGCCAGCAGCGCACGAATGCGCTCGCCCAGTTCGAGCTGCTCGGCCTTCACCTTGTCGAAACCGTACGCGTCGGTTTCCTTCATCACGTCGCGCAGCGTCGTGAGGCTGTCGGTCGGCATCGTCGCGTGATACGCAAACCCGCCGCCCTCGTATGCCTCCATGATCTGCAGCCACTTGCGCAGATCGCACGCGAAGCTGGTGCTGGTCGTCGAATCGATGCGTTCGCGCGCAAGCGGGCTGAACATGACCATCGCGCAACACGGCGACGCGCTCCAGCCTTTCTGCGGCGCGCTGATCAGGATATCGACGCCGCTCGCCTGCATGTCGACCCAGACGGTGCCCGACGCAATGCAATCGAGCACGAACATCCCGCCGACCGCATGCACGGCATCGGCCACCGCGCGCAGATACCCGTCGGGCAGCATCATCCCGGAAGCCGTTTCGACATGCGGCGCAAACACCAGATCCGGCCTGTGCTCGTTGATCGCGGCGACCACTTCGTCGATCGGCGCCGGCGCATAGGCGGCCTGCCGGCCCGTTTCGACCGGACGCGCTTTCAGCACCGTCGTTTCGGACGGAATGCTGCCCATGTCGAAGATCTGCGACCAGCGGTAACTGAACCAGCCGTTGCGGATCACGAGGCACTTCCTGTTGGTCGCGAACTGCCGCGCCACGGCTTCCATGCCGAACGTGCCGCTGCCCGGGACGATCGCGACCGCCTTCGCGTGGTAGACCTTCTTCAGCGTGGCGGAAATGTCGCGCATGACGCCCTGAAAGCGCTGCGACATGTGGTTGACCGAGCGATCGGTGTACACCACCGAATATTCGAGGAGCCCCTCGCGGTCAACATCGGGAAGTAAACCTGGCATGCTCGCCTCCGGTGAAAGATGAACGATGGAACCGCGGCGCGCGGCGCCTGCGATTCGATACTGCTCCGCACCCATGCGGATGCGTCATTTCCTCGACGAAAGCAGATTCTAACGAACGGCGCCGGCCGATTGGGGCATATTTTGTCCGCCGGCCCGTGCCGCGCGCGTAGCCCTGTTCCGTGTAAGGGTTAACGACGCGTGCGGCCATCCGCCCATAACATGTCGACCAGACCCTTCACGAAGGAATCCTCGATGACCTCCTCTTCAGCTTCGTCACGGCAGTCGTCCATCGATCCGGCGCTCGCCGAGCGCATCGATGCGGTCCTGTCCCGCCAGCTCGACGCGCAGCGCCTCGTCGGCGCGGTGGTCCTGGTCGCGCGCGACGGCGAACTCGTCTACCGCCGCGCGGCCGGGTTCGCGGACCGCGAATCGCGCACGCCGATGCGCGAGGACACGCTGTTCCGGCTCGCATCGGTGACGAAGCCGATCGTCTCGGCGGCCGCGATGGCGCTCGTCGCGCAACGCAAGCTGTCGCTCGAGGACGACGTGACGCGCTGGCTGCCCGAGTTCCGCCCCGCACTGCCCGACGGCCGCGTGCCGACGATCACGCTGCGACAGTTGCTCGCGCATACCGCCGGCCTCGGCTATCGCTTCAGCGAGACCGACGCGAACGGCCCCTATGCGCGTGCCGGCGTCTCCGACGGGCTGGACGGCGCGACGATCACGCTCGCCGAAAACCTGCGCCGGATCGCGAGCGTGCCGCTGCAGTTCGCGCCCGGCACCGACTGGAACTACTCGCTGTCGATCGACGTCGTCGGCGCGCTGATCGAGGTCGTCTGCGGCGTGCCGCTCGCCGACGCGATCGATGCGCTCGTGCTCCGCCCGCTCGGCGCGCGCGACACGGCCTTCGTCGCGCGCGATCCGGCGCGGCTTGCCACGCCGTACGTCAACGACACGCCGCAGCCGCACCGGCTCGCCGAGAACGAGACGGTGCCCATCGACGCAGAGTTCGTCGGCGTCACGTACTCGCCGTCGCGCGCGCTCGACGCGCAGGCTTTCGCATCGGGCGGCGCCGGCATGGTCGGCACCGCCGGCGATGTGCTGACGGTGCTGGACACGCTGCGCGCGGGCGGCGGCGCCATCCTGCCCGCGGACCTCGTCGACGAAATGGGCCGCGTGCAGACCGGCGACCTCGAGCTGGCGGACCTGCCGGGCGCGGGCTTCGGGATCGGGTTTTCGGTGTTGCGCGACCCGCAGGCGGCCGCATCGCCCGAATCGGTCGGCACCTGGCGCTGGGGTGGCGTCTACGGTCATTCCTGGTTCGTCGATCGCGCACGCGGGCTGACCGTCGTGTCGCTGTCGAACACGCTCTACGAAGGAATGAACGGCCAGTACACGCTGGATCTGCGCGACGCCGTCTATGGCGCCGGCTGACCCGCACGAAAAAAAGGCCCGACACGCGTCGGGCCAACGGGTTTGAGACACAAGGAGAATCCCGCCCACAACACGACCGGGCGGTCACGCCGCGCTACACGACGTTCTTTTCGACGATCGGCCGGTTTTCCAGCACACGCGCCCAGCCGAGCGACGACAGGTCGAGCGTGTCGTAACGCCCGCCCAGAATGAGTTCACAGACGCCGCGCCCCGTCGCCGGCCCCTGCTGCAATCCGTGGCCGCTGTAACCGTTCGCGAACACGACGTTGTCGAGCGCCGGGTGATAGCCGATGATCGCGTTGTGGTCGAACACGTTGTACTCGTAGTACCCGGACCAGCAGTTCTCCACGCGCAGCGCCTCGAATTCCGGCACGCGATTCGCGAGCGTCGGCCAGATCACCTCGTCGAACAGGTCATGATCGACTTCGTCGAGCGGCAGGTCGTCCGGGTCGCGATCCGGGCTCGGCGACGTGCCGCAGATATACGTGCGCCCTTCCGGCCGGAAATACACGCCGGTCGGGTCGATCAGCAGCGGGCAATCGGCGAGCTTCGCCGGCGACGATACGTTGAAGATGCTGCGGCGCCGCGCATACACGGGAATGTCGATGCCCATCATCGACGACAGCGTGCGCGCCCATGCGCCGGCTGCATTGACGAGCGTGTCGCATGCGTAGCGCTCGCCGTCGCCCGTCACGACATGCGTGATCTTGCGCCCGTCGCGTACCACGTCCTTCACGTCGGCCGGCACGTAGCGCGCACCGAGCGCCTGCGCCTTCTTGCGCAGCGCCTGCACGAGCCCGTAGCCGTCGAACCAGCCTTCGCCGCTCGCGCCGTACGCGCCCGACACGAGATCGTCGACGTTCAGCCACGGAAACTTCGCGCGCAGCGCGTCGCGGTCCATCAGGCGGATATCGGCGCCGAGGCGCGTCTGCAGCGCATGATTCTCGCGCAGCGTCGCGTCGCCGGCCGGCGTCGCGAGGAACAGGTAGCCGCCTTCGTGCAGGTCGATCGACGGCCGGTTGCCGTCCACTTCGAGACGCTCGCCGATCGTGCGCAGGAAGTCGATGCCGAACAGCGACATCTCGATCGACAGCGGCGTCGAGAACTGCTGGCGAATCGATGCGGCCGATAGCGCCGACGACGACCGCGCATAGGTGGGGTCACGTTCGATGACGGTCACGGCGACCGTGGGATCGGTGGCGCGCAGGAAATAAGCGATCGAGCTGCCGATCACACCACCGCCGACGATGACGACTTGAGAACTCACGACTGACTCCGGTTGCACGTGAAAGGCGCAGCCCGCCGGCCGCGCCCGTAGGTTGTTCGTGCCGCGTCGCGCGCGGCCTCGCGTGGGCGGACTCCCCGGCGATCGCTTCGGCTATTTCAGCACGTCCGGCATCGCCGCGAAAGCCCGCTCGCGCGTATCGCGGTCAGTCCGACGATTGAGTCGTGACGGGCTGCCACGCGGCGTTCTTCACCTCATACAGCGTCGAGCTCGGGTTCTTCAGGTCGCCCGTGTTCGTGAACGCGATCGTGCCCGTGATGCCGTCATAGCGCGTGCCCTTCAGCGCGCCGTTGAAATCGGCCGGCTTCGTCGAGTTCGCCTTCTGCATCGCGTTGATCGCGATCCACGTCGCGTCGTACGCGAACGGCGCGTACGCGAGCATGTCGACGCCGTACTTCTGCCTGAATTTCGTTTCGAACTGCTTGCCCTTCGCGAGACGCGACAGCGGCTGCCCGTATTCCCACACCGACGCGCCCTCGGCCGCATTGCCGGCGAGCTTGATGAAGTTCGCGTTCATCACGCCGCCGCCCGCGAGGAATTGCGCGCGGATGCCGAGCTGGCGCATGCGCTTCACGAGCATCGCGGCCTGCGCATCGAGGCCGCCGAAGAACACGAGGTCGGCATTGGTGCTCTTGATCTTCGTGAGCTGCGCGCTGAAGTCGACGGCCTTGTCGTTCGTGAACTCGCGCGCGACGATCGTGCCGCCGTTCGCCTTCACGGCCCGCTCGAACTCGTCGGCCTCGCCCTGGCCGAACGCGGTGCGGTCGTCGATGATCGCGATGCGCTTCGCCTTCGTCACGCTCGCGGCGTACGCGCCGGCGTTGCCCGCGTTCTGCGTGTCGGTCGCGATCACGCGGTACACGGTGCCGAGCCCGGCGCGCGTGATGTCGGGATTGGTCGCCGACGGCGTGATCATCGGAATGCCGGCTTTCGCGTAGATCTTCGACGCGGGCAGCGTCGTGCCCGAATTGAAGTGGCCGATCACGACGGCCACCTGCGCGTCGGCGAGCTGCTGCGCCGCCTGCACGCCGGTACGCGGATCGCTCTGGTCGTCCTGCGATGCGATCACGAACTTCACCGGCTTGCCGCCAACCGTCGTGTGCGCGGCATTCGCTTCGTCGACCGCCATGCGCACGCCGTTCTCGATGTCCTTGCCGTATGCGGCGCCGCCGCCCGTCAGCGGGCCGGCCACGCCGACCTTCACGACGGTTTCCTGCGCATGGGCCGCGCCTGTCTGGAACGCGAGGAGCGCAGCGGTCAATGCAACGCCGGAAAGCGAACGAATGCGGAACGTCATGGCAATCCTTCTTCTGTGGGTCGGGATGCAACGCGCGGCGGCCGCGCGTCGGCGACCTCTCGCGCGTCGGTGATGGCATGCGCTGCCGGGGCGTCATTCGATGCGCCAACCGGCCGGCCGATCACCGCGATTCCGTCTCCGAAGAACCTTTCATCGCGAAAGAGGTGAAGGGATTGTGGGTAGCCAATACCCGCGCAGCAAACGAAATATCGGAACTATGTTGTGAGGATTTTTCATCAAGTTCCGCGTTCGCGGGCGACCCGCGGCCAGTACGGCGAGGGGTCGAGCGTGGAAGGCTGCAAGAGGGCGCGGCGGCGGCGCCCTCGGGCAAAGGCCGGCCGTGGTCATGCCGATCGCGCATCATCGTCGCGACGACGGCCCGGCCGGCCTTTGCGACGCCCGCGGCGGGCGTCGCGTCATCGGTCAGCACCGATCGGTACGCACCGGCTTGCGCACCGCGTCGGCCGCCTCGCCGGCCTTCTCCTGGATCTTGCCGGCCTGCTGTTCGGCAACCCCTTCGGCTTCCGCCTTGCGGTCGCCCGTTACCTTGCCGAGCGCTTCCTTGACCGAACCCTTGACCTGTTTGAGCTTGCCTTCGATGCGATTCCTGTCCATGGTCGTCTCCTGCGATGGTGAGGGAGAACCGGCGATGCGGCGGCCCGCGCCGCCCCGCCGAGTGGACAGGATCGCAAGCGAACGCGGCGGGCGGCAGATGCGGATGCACCAGTGTGCGTGGTGCATTCGTACCGTCGGCGTCAGTCCTTGCCCTTCGTGCCGCCCTTCTCGCCGCGTGCACCGTTCGCCTCGGCCGCGCCGACGATCCCGCGCTCGCGCGCCCACACGATCGCCTCGCCGCGGCTGTGCACGTCGAGCTTCGCGTAGATCGTCGCGACGTGATTGCGCACGGTGTTCGGCGCGAGCCCGAGGCGGCCCGCGATCTCCTTGTCGGCAAGGCCGTGGCACAGCAGGTCGAATACGTCGCGCTCGCGCGCGGTCAGGTCCGACAACTGCGCGCCCGCGTCCGGCGCATTCGCGCGCCGCACGTTCGCGAGCTTCTCGATCAGCGTGCGGCTGAACCACGACGCATCCTGCATCGCGGTCTCGATCGCATAGACGAGCTCCATCTCGGTACGCTTGCGATCGCTGATGTCGAGCAGCGCGACGAGCAGGCAATCGCGGCCGTGGATCGCGACCGGATCGGCCGACACGACGCAATCGCGCACATCGCCGTCGCGCGTGCGGATCTGCACGTCGGCGTTGCGGACGTTGCCGTCGCGCGCGAGCCGGCCTTCGATGCGCTGCCATGCGCCGCGCTCGGCCCACAGCCCGATCTCGTCCGCGGATTTGCCGAGCAGCGCGTCCTGCGCATGGCCCGTCATCGCGGCGAACGCATCGTTCACGTCGAGCAGTTCGAAGCGGTCGGCCGTGACGATCGCGGTCGCGACCGGCGCCATCCGGAATGCCGTCGCGAAACGCTCCTCGCTCTGCTTCAGCGCGCGCTCGGCCTGCTTGCGCGGCTCGAGATCCATGAACGTGAACAGCATGCACGCCTCGCCGTTCATGTCGATCGGCTGCCCGGCGACGACCACCGCCTTCGTGCTGCCGTCCGCGAGTTTCAGCACGGCTTCCATCTGCGGGATCGTCGCGCCTTCGCCGAGCCGTTCGATCGCCAGCTCGCGCCGCTCGGCCTGTTCGAGCACGTCGACCTCGTACACCGAGCGGCCGAGCACGTCGTCGCGCGCGTGGCCCGTCATGTCGAGGAAGCCCTGGTTGACCTTCACGTAGCGCAAGTCGTCGAGCCGGCAGATCACGGCCGGCGCCGGGTTGGCGTTGAAGGTGCGCTCGAAGCGCTCCTCGGCGCTCGCCCATTCGGTCGCATCGTGCAGCACGAGCGCGAGGCAGTCGGGTTCGCCGGCCGCGTTCGTCAGCACGAGGCTGCGAATGCGGTGCACCCAGCTCACGGTTTCGTCGGCGGCCGATTCGACTTCGACCGTCACGTCGCTGAACTCCTCGCCGGCGATCACGCGATCCATCGGATAGTGGCCGTCGCGCACCGGATGGTTGTTCCGGTAGCGCAGCCGGAAGCGCTCGCGGTATTCGGTGACGTCCGCGCCGAGCGCGGCCAGTTCGGTCACGCCATGCATCGCGAGCGCGGCCTCGTTCGCCCAGACGATCCGCTGGTCCGGCTCGATCAGGATCACGCCTTCGGTGAGCCCCGCGATGATCTGGTGCAGCTGGCGCCGGTCGGTGTGCGACTTGAGCGCCTGTTCGTCTACTTGTTCGTTCATCGAGTCGTTGTCCCTGTCGTCAACATGACCGCCCGCCGATTGCCCCGTTACGCCGCACGCCCCGGCCGGCGCGTGCGGTGATGATCGCGTACCGCGCGAGGACGCGACAGGCGCGAATGCACTACCTCCAATAGTACATTCGCATGCCGCATCGGCACCGTGCGGTGTCCCGCCCAACGGCACGGCAAGGCCCTCGCGCCGGTGCCCGCGCGTTGCCCGGGTCGTGATGCGTTCCCCGTTCCTGCCCGCCCGTGCCATTCCCGGTGCAAACGCACTAGCCGATCCGGTGAATTTGCGCGATGTCCGCTCGCGTTCGCGTCGGTACGCTGGTACTGCATCGGCGCTCATGCGCTGCCCTTTCACACCGCAGAGGAGGACAACCGGATGAAGCTGCATCAGACACCCGATCCGACGCGGCCCGAGCCGGCCCCGGACGCTCCGCCCGAACCGCCGCCCGGCACCGATCCGCCGGTGCCGCTGCCGCCGGACCTGCCGCGCCCGGACATGCCGCCGCGCGAGCCCGGCTACGACACGCCGATCGCCCGGTAACCCGCGGCACGCTCCGTGCTCGTCGATCCATTCATTCAACACGCCCATCGAAGGAGAACATCCATGAACAAGACCTCGCACCTTTCGACGCTGCTCGCCGTCAGCGCGGCCTTCCTGCTGTCCGCCGCGCCGCTCACGAACGCGCACGCCCAGGCCTCGTCGGCCGACAGCGGCATGGCGACCGAATCGAACCAGCCCGTCACCGACACGTGGATCACGACCAAGGTGAAGGGTGAACTCGCGACCACCGACGGCGTGAAGAGCACCGACATCAGCGTGAAGACGGTCGACGGCGTCGTCACGCTCACGGGCGTGCTGCCGACCAAGACGGCCGTGAAGAAGGCCGTCGCCGTGACGCGCGCGATCAAGGGCGTGAAGCACGTCGACGCATCCGGCCTGAAGGCGAAGGCCTGACCTCCCGCGCGGCGGCTGCCGCGCTTCCCCCGCAGTTTTTCCCATCACGACCAAGGAGCACACGATGAACGAGGACAAGATCAAGGGCCAGTGGAAGCAGTTGACCGGCAAGCTGAAGGCCAAGTGGGGCAAGCTGACCGACGACGATCTCGCGGTCGCCGAAGGCAATCGCGACTACCTGGCCGGCAAGATCCAGGAACGTTACGGGATCGCCCGCGATGAAGCCGAAAAGCAGTTGAAGGATTTCGATCGCGAGCTGTAACGCATCCGGCAATTTCACCCGCCGCGGCGCCGATGGCGTCGCGGCCATTCAGGACAACGATATGGGTAAATACCTGATCGCCTGGCTGCTCGGCGTACCGTTCGGGCTGCTGGTGCTGTTCTATCTGATCACGCACGTCTTCTGACGGCGCGGCGCCCGGCACGCGCCCGCCGCCTTCGCGGCACACCCCTCCCCTTCGACGACACGACCGACGGCCACGGACGGCTTCGCCGCACGACCGTCGACGCGCGCCGACGCGGCATCGCGAGCCCCCCAACGCAGATCGGGCAGGACGCATGCACGTCCTGCCCGACCGGTTCGTCGCTTCCGCCGCGGTGCCGCGTTACTTCGCCGCGTTCGCCGTCATCTTGAAGATGCCTTGCGCGTTGCCCGCATCGAAACGCAGGTCGGTCACCCAGCGGCGCGCGCCCTGGTCGAACGTGCGCTTGCGCGTGATGAACTCGTAGAACGAGCCCGGCACGTTGCGCTTCACCGTGCCGCCGTCGCGGGTGCGGAACTCGCGCTCGACGGTGTCGGCGCGATAGGCGGTCTGGAACACGCGGCCCGAGCGCGAACGCTCGACTTCCGGCTTCATCGGGCGGCCCTTCGCCTTCTCGTCGTCGGACAGCTTGAACACGTCGGCGACACGGTCGGTCGCGTGGTTGAACGCGTTGCCTTCGGTCGCGATCCACGCCATTTCCGCCGATTCCATCAGCAGCGTTTCATAATCGAGTTCGTTCGGCACGTCGTGCTGGCGCGCGAACGCGCCGACGATTTCCGGCAGCAGCGCCTGCGCGGCGTCCAGCGGCAGCCAGCCTTCGCGCTCGACCTCCCACAGCAGCGCGACGGCCGCCGGCGACAGCGGATCGCGCGACGAGCTGACGACGTTCGTCACGGCCTGCTGGAACTCCTTCGAGAAACGTTCCGGATGCAGTTCGCTGACGAAGAACTGCGCGATTTCGTCCGGCGCGTCTTCGTGCGCGTACGCGCGGCCCGTCATGCCGAGCTTGTCGAGCGGGTAGCGGCCGTTCAGGCGGAACCCGAGCGGACGCAGGATGCGCGTGAACGCGGCTTCGCCCGGCGGCAGCGCGCCCGTGTGCGGCCAGCGCACCGTGCGCAGCGCGCCGTGGTCGAAATAGACCGAGCCGCCGCTTTCGATCGCTTCGGCCGTGTAGGCGCGGCCGTTCGCCGAACGTTCGAGCAGCCCTTCGAACAGCGCCATGTTCATCGCCTGCGCGATTTCCGCGCGCGTCACGACGCCGTCCTCCCATTCTTCGAGGATGGCCGGCATGTTCAGGGTCGAGAACAGGGCGTCGGTCTTCGCCTGTCCCAGCAGCTTCGTCAGCAAGCTCTCGATATTCGGATTGCGCATCAGGATTCTCGTTTCGGGGGACCGCCGGCAAACGTGCCGGCAACTCGTCGGCCGGCCGCCCGGCGGGCGCCTGACCTTGCGTGGGGAGCATTATTCAAAGGGTTGCAGCCGGGCGTAAAGCGAGATTAAATTGACACGTGATGAGTTTTTGGAATTATTACCTGTCCCCCGCCCGCCTTCCGCCCTCGCGCGGCGCGGCCCCGTTCGTCAGACGAAACGAGCATCATGCGTAAATTCAAGATTCCCAACATGGGCGCGCTCGTGGCTTTCGAAGCCGCCGCGCGCCACGAGAGCTTCACGCACGCGGCCAGGGAGCTGTTCCTGACCGAAAGCGCGGTGTCGCGCCAGATCGCGACGCTCGAGGCCAGCCTCGGCGTGCGGCTGTTCGCCCGGGTGAAGCAGCGCGTCGTGCTGACGCGCGCCGGCAAGCTCTACGGCACGCAGGTGCGGCGCGCGCTGGAAACGCTCGACCGCGACACGCTGTCGATCATCGCGCACGGCAGCGGCGGCGGCTACCTGGAGCTCGCGGTGCTGCCGACCTTCGCATCGCACTGGCTGATCCCGCGCATCAAGAGCTTCTACGACCGCACGCCCGACGTGCGCGTGAACATGGGCAGCCGCACCGACCTGTTCTCGTTCGAGGACACGCACTTCGAGGCCGCGATCCACTACGGCAAGCCGACCTGGCCCGGCACCTCGTCCGACTACCTGTTCGGCGAGGAGGTCGTGCCGATCTGTTCGCCCGCGCTGCTCGACGGGCCGGTCGAGCGTGTCGAGGATCTGCTCGCGTATCCGCTGCTGCACTCGACCACGCGCCCCGGCGCGTGGGCGCAGTGGTTCGAGACCCATGGCGTCGAGGACATCCGCACGATGCAGGGCGTGCGTTACGAACTGCATACGATGCTGATCAGCGCGGCCGCGGCCGGGCTCGGCATCGCGCTCGTGCCGAAGTTCTTCGTCGAGGAACAGCTGCAGCAGCTCGGCCTGGTCGTGCCGTGCGACGCCGCGACGGTCGGCGATTCGGCGTACTACCTCGTGTATCCGACGGAATTCAGCCACAGCAAGCCGCTGGAGCTGTTCCGCGGCTGGCTGCTCGAACAGGCGAGCGCGTATGCGGCGCCGGCGCGCGCGGAGGAGATGGACGATACGGAGGACGACGAGGACGTCGAATGACGGCGCCGCCGGCAACCTGCCAACCGGCGCCGCGAGCGTCGGCAACGAGATGCAGGCCGTCCTGACGAAGGCCTGCATCGCTCACCGCAAGCGCGTTACATGTGCCATTTCACCGTGGCGGTCAGCGTGCGCGGATCGCCGGGCATGTTGTACAGGTCCGCATTGCCGTGCGCGGCGATGAAGTAACGGCGATTGAACAGGTTGTCGAGCGTGAGCGTCACGTCGACCTTCTTGCTGCGGTACCCGGCGCCCAGATTGAACACCGTGAACGACGGCAGCGTGACGAGATCGCTCGCCGACGCATAACGTGCCGACTGGAACTGCATGCCGGCCGCCGCGTAGAAGCCGTACGGCAGCTCGCGCTTCAGCCACAGGCTCGCGCTGTGGCGCGGCATCAGCCCCGGCGTGTTGCTCGACAACGCGAGGCCGGCCGCCGTCGATTGCGGGGAACCGTCGACCGTGCCGTTCAGGTACGCGTAACCCGCATACACCGACCACTTCGGCGCGATCTCGCCGGTCAGGCCAAGCTCCATCCCGCGCACGTGCTGCGTGCCGATCGGCAGCGCATAGCCGGGGTTCGCCGGATCGCCGATCTGCTGGTTGGTCTGGCGCATGTCGAACAGCGCGACGCTGGCCGTCGCCTTGCCGCCGAGATCGACGCGCGAGCCGACTTCATACGCGGTGGTCTTCTGCGGCGCGAGCGCGGCGCCGTTCGCGAACGCGCCGGAGCTGATCAGCGTATCGGCGAGCGGCGAGAACGACTGGCTGAACGATCCGTACAGCGTCAGCCAGTCGAGCGGCTCGTAGATCAGCCCGACACGCGGGCTCCACGCGTGATCGGTGCGGTCGAGATTGACGTTCGACGACGTATAGTCGTGGCGGATCTGGTTCAGGTAGTCGAAGCGCAACCCGGCGAGCACCTTCCAGTGCTCGGTCAGCGAGATCAGGTCCTGCGCGTAGACGCCCGCGAGCCCGACGACGGTCGACGCGTTCGTCTTCGCCCGCGCGCCGGTCGGCACGCCGGGCAGGACCACCTGTTGCGGATCGAAGAGATCGTAGGTCGCGACTTTCGTCACGCCGTAGATCGTGTCGAACTTCTGCTGCTGCGACAGTTCGAGCCCGTACAGCAGTTCGTGGCGCATGCCGAACAGCGACGTCTTCTGCGTGAGTTCGAACAGGCCGTCGATGCCGTGATCGGTACGCTGGCGCGTCGACTGGTCGAGCGTGACGACCGGGTGCGCGGCCGTCTTGATCGGCTCGTACGTCACGTAGTTCTTGCGTTCGAGCGAGAAGTCGTACGCGCGGATCGCGCCGTGGAACGACAGCGAATCGTTGAAACGGTGATCGAGCGACACCGTCGCGCTCTTCGCGGAGACGTCGTTGTACGAGCTGTTCGCCGCGTCGGCCGAACCGTAGTACGTGTTGATCGGCACGTCCACCGGCCGGCCGCGATACGCGGGCAGGCCCTGGTCGGACGTGCGGCGGTCGTGCAGATAGTCGAATTCGACGTTCAGCACGGTGTCGCTGTCGAGCTTGAACTGCGCGGACGGCGCGATCGCCTGCCGGTTCAGTTGAAACTGGTCGCGAAAGCTGTTCGAGTTCTCGGCCGCGCCGGTGATGCGAAAGCGCGCCGCGTCGTTCGCGTTCCAGCCGAGGTCGAATTCGCCGCGCCGCTCGCCGCGCGTGCCGAGCGTCACGCCCACGTCGTTCACCGGGTTCGCCAGCGGCCGCTTCAGCACGCGGTTCACGATGCCGCCCGCCGAGCCGCGCCCGTACAGCACGGCCGCCGGCCCCTTCAGCACCTCGACGCGATCGACGTTCGACAGGTCGCGGTAGTACAGCGCGTCGTCGCGAATGCCGTCGACGTACTGGTCCGTGATGCTGTTGAAGCCGCGGATCGTGATCTGGTCGCGCTGGCCGTCGCCGACCGAGAAGCCGACGCCCGGCACGTTGCGCAGCGCGTCCTGCAGCGACGTCGCGTTCTGGTCCTCGATCACCGCGTGCGGGACGACGTTCACCGTCTGCGGCACGTCCATCAGCGACATGTCGGTCTTGGTCGCCGCGCGCGAGTGGCCGCCGTCGTACGACGCATGCTCGGCGGCCGCGTTGACGGAAATCGCAGGCAAGGTGGCCGCGGCATCGCTCGCCTGGGCGAACGCGGTGCGGGCGCCGGCCAGCGACGCGGCGATCAGAAGCGCATGGCAGGCGCTCTTGTTGAGTTTCATCGTGAACGTAGGGGTGGTGAAGAAAAACGGCGAACGGAAACGTGTCCGGTCAACGCGCGCGTCACGCGGCGAATCGGCCGACGACACCCTTTTCCGTGAAGAAGGCTGTGGCGCGTGGAGGATCGCCCCGTCGCGCATGCCGGCCGCGAATGGCCGGCGCGGGTGGATGCCGGCCGGCACGACCGGCGCGAAAGAGCCGTGACGCGATGTCATGGCTCGTAACGGAGCGAAATATTAAACGAGAATGATTCGTGTTTTTAATTAATTTTCGACGTGTCGCCTGCCCACAACGTGCGCCTGCTTAACGCTCTGCATTCCCGACAAATGCCTTTCATTTTTGTAGATTTGACCGGCCTTTTCGTAATAAAAACGAAAGACCAGGATTGGCCGCGCCAGGCGGAAACGATCAGGGGGAAGGCGGGATTCGGGAAGCGACGGCGGAGAGACCGGGGAGGATTCCGAAGGATCTAGCCACGCAGGCAGCACGCATGCAAAAGTCCGGTGCGCGCCGGACCGGGCAACCCCGACCCGGCGCTCCGGGCAGCCGACCTCGCATCGGCAACGCGGCGGACCTACTTCCGTTCTTCACTCCGTCTGCTCTCAGGCTCACTTCATTATTTTCTTCGCCGCGCCGCGCCATTATCCGCTCAATTCGGTCGAAGTGAAACGTTTGCGAATGCACCCTGCACGTTATACCGGCCATTCGGCAACAATCTTTCCAAATACTTACAGCCTCCGTCATGCCGTTCGGCGATTCTTGCATTCGCGACGGCGTTCCTTTTTAATGGAACTGGTTCCATTCATTGATTCGGCCAGGTTTCCGCGTGACGCGCCGTCGCGTGCGCGTCATCATGCCGATTCAGGATCGAGGATCATTCAGCTCAGGATTCGCATCACCCGTCCTTCCCGGACACCCCGTCAAACGAGACCGTCATGCCCGATTCCGCCTCCCTGCAGCAGCTGTTTCCCGCCTATCAGGACATCCCCGCCGAGTTCCGGCTCTCCGCCCCGATCCACCAGCGCGTGTCGCTCGTCGACGGCGCACTGCGACCGTGGGACGGTGCGACCAAGACCGTGCTGTCGCCCGTATGCGTGCGGCAGGCGGACGGCAGCGTCGAGCAGGTCGAAATCGGCAGCTACCCGGTGATGGGCGAAACGGAAAGCGACGCGGCGCTCGACGCCGCGGTGCGCGCGTACGATGCCGGCCGCGGCGAGTGGCCGACGATGAAGGTCGAGCAGCGCATCGCGTGCATGCAGGACTTCATCAAGCGGATGGTCGCGCAGCGTGAACTGGTCGTGAACCTGATCATGTGGGAGATCGGCAAGAGCCTCGCCGATTCGCAGAAGGAGTTCGACCGTACCGTCACGTACATGACGCAGACGATCGATGCGCTGAAGGAACTCGACAACGCGAACTCGCGCTTCGTGATCGCGGAAGGCACGATCGGCCAGATCCGCCGCACGCCGCTCGGCGTCGTGCTGTGCATGGGCCCGTACAACTATCCGCTGAACGAAACGTTCGCGACGCTGATCCCCGCGCTGCTGATGGGCAACACCGTGGTGTTCAAGCCGCCGCAGTACGGCACGCTGCTGTTCGAACCGCTGCTCGAGGCGTTCCGCGATGCGTTCCCGAAGGGCGTGATCAACACGATCTACGCGCCGGGCGCGGTGGTCGTGCCGCACATGCTCGCTTCGGGCAAGATCAACGTGCTCGCGCTGATCGGGTCGAGCAAGGTCGCCGATCACCTGAAAAAGCAGCACCCGAAGTCGCACCGGCTGCGCGCGATCCTCGGCCTCGACGCGAAGAACGCCGCGATCGTGCTGCCCGACGCCGATCTCGACCTGACCGTGAAGGAGTGCCTGCTCGGCGCGCTGTCGTTCAACGGCCAGCGCTGCACCGCGCTGAAGATGCTGCTCGTGCATCGCTCGATCGTCGACGAATTCCTGAAGCGCTTCACCGCGGCGCTCGAACAACTGAAGATCGGCATGCCGTGGGAGAAAGGCGTCAGCATCACGCCGCTGCCGGGCATGCATCGCACGGCCTACATGACGGACGCGATCGACGATGCGAAGGCGAAGGGCGCGCAGGTCGTCAACCATTCGGGCGGCGAGTTCAGCAAGACGCTGTTCTATCCGGCCGTCGTGTATCCGGTGTCGGAAGGGATGAAGCTGTACCGCGAGGAGCAGTTCGGGCCGATCATTCCGGTCGCGCCGTTCGACGACGTCGACACCGCGCTCGACTACGTGACGACGTCGGATCACGGCCAGCAGGTCAGCATCTTCGGCTCCGATCCGGCGCAGATCGGCGCGCTCGTCGATCCGCTCGTGAACCAGGTATGCCGCGTGAACATCAACTGCCAGTGCCAGCGCGGGCCCGACGTGTTCCCGTTCGCCGGCCGCAAGGATTCGGCCGAAGGCACGCTGTCGGTGAGCGACGCGCTGCGCGCGTTCTCGATCCGCTCGATGGTCGCCGCGAAGCAGACCGACAGCAGCAAGCAGCTGCTCGATTCGATCGTGTCGGATCACCACTCGAAGTTCATCAACACGGGCTTCATTTTCTGAAGCCGGGTTGATCGACGTCGGAGCCTCCGTCGCGCGCCCGCGCGGCGGAGGATGGCGGTACCTGCCGCGCGGCTAGACGTTCGACGCCAGCAGCCGAACCCCCGCCACGCCGAACACGACGGCCAGACACGCGTCCATCGCGCGCCGGCCGCGCACGTACAACCGGCGCGCGCCGTCCATCGAGAACACGAGCGCATAACCGCCGAACACCAGGCAGCCGATCACGAGGCAGCCCGGCACGACGGCGCCGTGCGACGCCCCCGCGCCGTTCGACGACAGCGCGACGATCGATACCCACACGAGAATCGCCTTCGGATTGGTCAGGTGCAGCATCGCGCCCCGCACGTAGAAGCGCGACAGCCGCTGCTCGCGCGCCGCGTTCACCGCTGCGGCCGCCGGCCCCGACAGCGCCGTGCGCCCCGACTTGAACGCGAGCCACAGCAGGTACAGCCCGCCGAAAATCTTGATCGCGACCAGCAGCTTCGACCACGCGAGCAGCGCGGCCGACACGCCGAGCGCCGCCACCGTTGCCCAGCACATCGACCCTGAAATGACGCCGAGCGCGAACACCAGCGCCGCCTTGCGGCCCTGGTTCGCGGCCACCGACATGATCGCCAGGTTGCTCGGCCCCGGGCTGGCCGTGCCGATGAAGTAAGCCGTATAGGCGAGCAGCAGGTTGGCCGAGAAGAAGGCGTGGACGCTCATGTCGAACCTCGCAGGGATGATCTGGAGATTGTTGGCAAACGCGCGCCGTCTGCCCATGGACAGTTGGTCGCCCTTTCGCTGGGCCAGTTCGCTGGGCCAGTTCGGCGGCCGGGCAAGCGATCGCCGCTCGCGCAAACGTCTCGGTTTTGAAACACTCGGCGCATGCGCGGCCCGCTTGCGCCGCCCGGCGTCCGGTGTCCCGCTCCGGCATGCCGCACTGGCGAACGCACGTCGGACGTGGCCGGGACGCGCGAAACGCCTCGTTCCAGCCGTTCGTCGACGGAATCGCGCGACGGGTTTTATGCGGGCGTTACGTTACATCCCTGAAGCATTTCGACGTGTCGAGCCGTTTTGCGTGCGCGGCATCCATCGCGCCGCGCGTATGGATGCCTTCCTCGACCGCCGCCGCGACCCAGTACCGACGGGACTCGCCGACGTCGCGTTGACACGCCTCAACAATACTCAACATTCGTCTCGCGACGCTGGTACGGAACCTGCGTTCCGTTCGGGTGAACACCGCGCCGATCAAGACGCGGACACACCTCCACCCACGGGCGCGTCCACGGATGCGCCCGAACGATCCACATACGCACGAGGCTCTTCATGGATGCGCTGCCCAACTCGTCCGATACGTCGTTCCAGCTCTTTCTCGCGAAAGTGCTCGAACAGCCCCTGCCCGACTGGACCGAAAAACAGCAGATGGAACTCGAGATGGCGCGCACGCTGTCGACGCAAATGGTCACCCTTGCCGAAGACATGCGCGGTCGTACGCCCGATCTCGCACGCTGCCTCGTGCTGCTGCGCTACGCGAAAGTGCTCGACTTCATGCTGACGTCGCTTGCGTCGCACCGCGACATTCATCCGCAGACGCTGCGCACGCTGTTCCGGCTCGCGAACCTGAAGGTGGACGACTCCTATCCGGCTTGAACCGGCCCACCGCACCGGCTGCCGCGGACGGCCATCGCGACGGGCACGGCCGCCGGGCTCCGATCACCGACATGCTCCTCGTGAACACGGCCGACTTCGACCGGATCTGGCCGGCCATCTGCGACACGCCGGCCTGGTCCGTGACGAAAGGCCAGGGCAGCTTCCTCACGTTCGAGTTCGGCCAGCCCGCGCTGCATGTGCGGGAGCCGCGCGGCGGCGCCTCCGGCCAGGCCGCCCCGGCACGCGACAGGCTGGCGTCGCGGCGCGTGACCGTCGCGGGCGACGGACAGCTGTGGATCTGCTACTGCCACTGGTCGATCGCGCTCGACGGCCGTGAACTCGCGCATAGCGAATCCCGCGCCGGCGACATCGCGGCCGCCGCGCGGCAGCTCGACGGACAGTTCCTGAGATCGATCGCGCCGCGCGCCGAACCGGGAGCGTGGGTATTCGACTTCGACCTCGGCGGCAAGCTGACGACCTGGCCGTACGGCGACGATCCGATCGACGAGCAGTGGCATCTGTACGACGCGCGCACGGGCAACGTGCTGACCGCGCTGGCCGACGGCACCTGGTCGTACGGCCCCGCGAACGTCGCGCCGGACCCACGATCAGCCGCTCCGGAATAGCCCCCGCGTTCCGCTTCCGGACACACACCGGCCGATCCCGCTGATGCAAGCCGCGCGCCGGCCCGGCCGCGCAAACGGATGTACAATCGCGCGCCATGAACGCACTTCGCCGCTTCCTGCTTCGGCCCGGCGTCGCGCGACAGCTGCTGTGGGGATTCCTCCTCGTGACGCTGCTGTCCCGCGCGCTGATGTCGGGCGCCGTGATGCTCGATCCGGACGGTCCGGATGCGGGCTCGGTGGTGCTGTGCTCGGGCCGCGGCCCGCTGATCGTCACCGGCGCCGCGCTGGCCGCCCGCTTCGATGCGAGTGCGCCGATCACGCCGGCCAACGATGCGCGGGCACTCGCCGATGCGCTCAAACACGACGCGCATGCCGACAAGACGGCGTCCGCTGGCAACGGCGACGGCCTGTGCACATTCGGCGCGGCACTGTTCACCGCGCTCGCGTCGTTCGTGCTGCTGGTGCTGCTGTTTCCGGCCGCGGCGCCACGACGGTTCCGCGTCCATGTCGACAGTCTTCCCTTCGTGCGATCGATCCTCGACGATCGCCCGCCCTCTCGCGCCCCGCCTCTGTTCTGCTGAACGTTCCGCCCTGTGGCGCATGCACGTCGACGTGCATGCGCGTTCATGCCGTTCGTTTCACCCGACCTGATTCAAGCGTTCATCCGCATGCCCGCGTCGCGCGGGCGATGCCGCGTTGCGCATCGTTTGCGCATCACGCGGCGCCGCCCGCCGCGTCGATGCGCGCACGCGGACGCGACGCGCGTTGACGGCGGCCGGCCGTTGCCGGCCTTGCCGCTCGACGAACACGAGGAGCTGACACCATGTCGACCACCGTCGATCGGGCCATCTCGCCCACCCGTTCCACCGGCGCCGGTTACCGGACGCTCTGGCGCTGGCACTTCTATGCCGGCCTGTTCGTGATGCCGTTCCTCGTGATCCTCGCGATCACCGGCACGCTCTACTGTTTCCAGCCGCAAATCGAGCCGCTGCTGTATCCGCACCGGCTGGTCGTCGAACCGCGCGCCACGCCGCGGCTCGACGCCGATACGCTGCTCGCACGCGCCCGCACCGCGATGCCGGCCGGCGCAACGCCGGTCTCCGTGCAGGTCTCCACCGCGCGCGACCGCAGCGCCGAATACGTGTTCCGGCTGCACGACGGCAGCCGCGAGAGCGTGTACGTGAACCCGTACGACGGCAGCGTGCTCGGCACGCTGAGCGTCGAGAACCGCTTCATGCAGGTCGACCGGATGCTGCATCGCAAGCTGCTGCTCGGCAAGACGGGCGAGCTGCTGATGGAGCTCGCCGCGTGCTGGACCTTCGTGATGATCGGCACCGGCATCGCGCTGTGGTGGCCGCGTGGCGCCGCGCGCGTCGGGCGTGCGCTGCGGCCCGACCTGTCGCTGCGCGGCCGGCCGCTGTGGAAAAGCCTCCACGCGACGGCCGGCATCTGGCTCGCCGCCGGCACGGTCGCGTTCATCCTGACCGGGCTGCCGTGGTCCGGCTCATGGGGCAAGAACTTCAAGGCACTCGCGACGAGCGTGAACCTCGGCGCGCCGGAAGGCGCATGGGGCGGCGCATCGGTACGCTCGACGCGACCGGGCACTGCCACGACGCCCGAGCCTGCGCACGCGCACGCTGCCGCACCATCGACGCATCACCACGATGCCGGCGACGCGATGCCGGGAATGGTGATGGACGACCTGCCGTTGCCGCAAACGCCGTGGGCGGTCGGCAACGTGCCCGTTCCGCATTCGCCGTCGGCGCCGACACCCGCGCCGCTGCCGCTGACGCGCGCGATCGCGATCGTCGCCGGCCTCGGCGTGACGAGCGGCTACACGCTCGCGCTGCCGTCCGGCACGGACGGCGTGTTCACCGCGTCGTACTTCCCGGCCGACCCGAAGGCCGAACGCACGATCCATCTCGACCAGTACAGCGGCGCGGTGCTGAAGGACATCCGCTACGACGACTACGGCGCGGTCTCGCAGGCCGTGTCGTACGGCACGTCGCTGCACATGGGCCGCTACTTCGGGCTCGCGAATCAGATCGTTTGCGCGGTGTTGTCGCTCGGGCTGGCCGCGATGGCCGTCACGGGCACGGTGATGTGGTGGAAGCGCCGCCCGGCCGGCAAGCTGGGCGCACCGTCGCGCGAACGCGGCACGCCGCCGATGCGCGGCTGGATCGCCGGGCTCGTGCTGCTCGGCATCGTCTTCCCGCTGATGGGCATCACGATCGTCGCCGTCTGGCTGGTCGACCGGCTGCTGTTCGGCCGCGCGACGCGCGCCGCGGCGTGATCGACGCAAGCGCGGCCACCCATTCGAAGGAAACCGAAACAATGAAGTTCAGATTGATGCTGCCCGCCGCCGTTCTCGCGGCCTTCTCTCCCGCCGGGCAGGCACAGGAAAGCGGCGTCGACCGCACCGGCGCCACGCTCGCCCCGATCCGCGTCGATGCGCGGAAAGCCCCCGCGCTCACGCAGCCGCTCGACACCGGCAGCCATCTCGGGCTGTCGTCGCTCGAAACACCCGCAAGCGTCGAGCAGATCAACCGCGCGGCGCTCGACACGCGCGGCGACCGTTCGATCATCGATGCGGTGAGCCGCGCCGCCGGCATCAGCGCGTCGCCGCACCCCGGCAACGGCAACTCGGAGCTCGCCGCGCGCGGCTTCGTCGGCGCGTCGTCGGTGACGCAACTCTACGACGGCGTGCGCCCGTACGGCGCGATCGGCGTCACGTTCCCGTTCGACACATGGTCGGTCGACCACATCGACGTGCTGCGCGGCCCCGCTTCGGTGATCTACGGCGAAGGCGCGATCGGCGGCGTGGTCAACATCGTGCCGAAGAAGCCGACGCGCACGCCGATCCGCAACGAACTGCAGGTCGGCGGCGGCACCGAGGGCACCGCGCGGGCCGCGTTCGGCAGCGGCGGCGCGATCAACGACAAGCTGTCGTACCGCTTCGACGTCAGCGGCAACCGCTCGTCGAACTGGGTCGACCGCGGCGATTCGCGCAACCTGTCGGTCTCCGGCGCGCTGCGCTACGACGTGACGCCCGACCTGTACGTGACGGCGTCGTATGCGCAGGGCTTCCTGCATCCGATGCAGTACTTCGGCGCGCCGCTCGTGAACGGCGCGCGCGATCGCGCACTCGACAGGAAGAACTACAACGTCGGCGACAGCGACATCGCATTCCGCGACAGCTGGGCCACCGTCTCGGCGAACTGGCAGCCAAGCGACAGCCTGAACGTGACGACCACGCTGTACCGGATGAAGAGCAACCGTCACTGGAAGGACGCCGAGTACTACACGTACCTGCCGTCGAGCGCGCAGGTGCGGCGCAGCAGCTACACGGAAATCTTCCACGACCAGGAGCAGTACGGCAACGTGACGACGGCCACCGTGAGCAGCGCGCTGCTCGGCATGCGCAACACGTTTTCGGCGGGCGTCGAGTTCAACCACACGACGTTCCAGCACGACAACAACTCGCCGTATTCGGGTACCTCGACGGTCGATCCGTTCGGCTTCGACCCGGGCAGCTTCATCAACACGGCCGGCACCTATCCGAAGTACCGCAGCCAGTCGAACCAGTACGCGCTGTTCGCGGAGAACCGGCTCGCGATCACGCCGCGCTGGGCGGTGATCGGCGGGCTGCGCTACGATCACGCGAGCGTGAACCGCGACGATCTCGTGAACGGTGGCGCCTTCACGAAGGTGTTCGCGAACACCGGCTGGCGCATCGGCACCGTGTACGACGTGCGGCCCGGTCTCGCCGTGTACGGCCAGTACGCGGTCGCGGCCGATCCGGTCAGCTCGCTGCTGTCGCTGAATGCGTCGAAGGCGGGCTTCACGCTCGCGACCGGCAGGCAGATCGAGATCGGTGTGAAGCAGTCGTTCCTCGACGGCAAGGCGGAATGGACGCTCGCCGCCTACCGGATCGTCAAGCGCAACCTGCTGACGGCCGACCCGGTGAACCCGAACCAGTCGATCCAGGTCGGCCAGCAGTCGTCGCGCGGGCTCGAGGCGACGGTCGGCGCGGAGATCGCGAAGGACTGGCGTGTCGACGCGAACGTGTCGATCCTGCGCGCGAAGTACGACGATTTCCAGCAGTCGTCCGGCGGCACGACGGTGTCGCGCGCGGGCAACGTGCCGGTGTCGGTGCCGCAGCGGCTCGCGAACCTGTGGGTCAGCTGGCGCTTCGCGCCGGACTGGACGGGTATCGCGGGCGTCAAGTACGTCGGCAAGCGCTTCGCCGATACCGCGAACCAGCTCGTGATGCCGTCGTACACGACCGTCGACCTGGGCCTCGCGTGGAAGCCGCGCAAGGACACGACGATCACCGCGCGCGCGTACAACGTGTTCAACCGGCGCTACGTGCAGTCCGCGTACTACAACGAGACGCAGGTCCTGCTCGGCAACGACCGGCGGTTCGAAGTGCTGGCGAACTACCGGTTCTGACGGGGCATGCGCAACGGCGCTGCCGGTCGGTCTCCGGCAGCGCCGCGGCGGGCACCCGCGCGCCGTTCACGCCCGCGTGCCCGCCGCACGCCCGGCCATCCACTTCCGGTACCGTCGCGTCTGGCACTGCGCGGCCAGTTGCTGCCGCACCAGCGCGCGCAGCGGCGACACCTGCGGGTGCGTGCGGCGGCCTTCGCTGAGCCGCGTGAGCTGGAACTTGACGACGGCCATGTTGGCCAGCGCGCCCAGCGCCTTGTTCTTCCAGCGGATCGGCTGCAGCGCCGGCGCGCTGTCCTTGCCCGCGCGCCAGTCGCGCGGCAGGTTCGGGTCGATCGACAGCGCGGTCGCGATGCCGACCATCGCGACGCCGCTGTTCACCACCTGCTCGGCCACCGCACGACGCCGGATGCCGCCCGTGACCATCAGCGGCATCCGCGCGACGGCCGCGATGTCGCGCGCGAATTCGAGGAAATACACTTCGCGCGCCAGCGTGCGCCCGTCGCGTGCCTCGCCCTGCATCGCCGGCACTTCATAGCTGCCGCCCGACAACTCGACGAGATCGACGTCGAGCGGGTTCAGCAGCTCGACCACGCGCTTCGCGTCGTCCGCACTGAAACCGCCACGCTGGAAATCGGCCGAGTTCAGCTTCACCGCGACGACGAATGCCGGCGACACCGCCGCACGCACGGCCTTCACGATATCGAGCAGCAGGCGCGCGCGATTCTCGATGCTGCCGCCCCACTGGTCCTGCCGGCGGTTCGTCAGCGGCGACAGGAACTGGCTGAGCAGATAACCGTGCGCCGCGTGAACCTGCACGCCGGTGAAGCCGCTTTGCTCCGCGAGCTGCGCGGCGCGCACGAAGCGCTGCTGCACGTCGCGGATATCGGCTTCCGTCATTGCCTTCGGCACCGGGAACTGCTTCGACAGCGCGCCGAGCGCGAGCGGCACGGCCGACGGCGCGAGCGTCGTCTGGCCGAGCGCCGCCTGCATCTGGCGCCCCGGGTGATTGATCTGCATCCACACGTGCGCGCCGCCCGAACGCGCGATCCGCGCCCAGCGGCGGAAGCGGTCGAGATGCGCGTCGCTTTCGAGCACGACGCCGTTCGGTCCCGTCATCGCGCGGCCGTCCACCATCACGTTGCCGGTCAGGATCAGGCCGGCCTGACCGTCGGCCCACGCCTGGTACAGGCGCAGCAACGCGTCGGACGGGGCGTGGTCCGCATCGGCCATGTTCTCTTCCATCGCGGCCTTGGCCAGACGGTTCGGAATCACCGCCCCGTTGGGCAGTGTCAGCGGCGCAAACAGATTCATGGTGGACATCCTCGATTGACGATGCCCAACGATAACTTTAAAGTCAACTTTAAGGTCAAGCCCTTTTGGAGCACACCATGAAAATCGGCGAACTGGCGAAGGCGAGCGGCCTCGCGGCGTCGCGCATCCGCTTCTACGAGGCGAGCGGGCTGCTCGAACCGGCCCGCCGCCAGGCGAACGGCTATCGGGAATACGGGGCGGAAGCGCTGACGCGGCTCGCGATCATCGACCGCGCGCAGCGCGCGGGCTTCGCGCTCGACGAAATCCGCGCGGTGCTGCCGCCCGATCTCGGCGCATGGCCGCGCGACGAGCTCCTTGTCGCGCTGCGGCACAAGGTCGACGACATCGCGCTGCTCGAACAGCGGCTCGCGCAGAACCGGCAGCAGCTGGAAGCGCTGATCGACGAAATCGAGAACAAGCCGGCAGGCGAGGATTGCGCGGGCGCCGCGCAACGAATGCTCGACCGGCTTTGCGAGCAGGCCAGCCAGCCGCTGGAGCCCGCACCCGTGGTACGGCCGGCGCGCAAGCGGGCATGACCGACTCCACCTCCCCGTTCGATCAACCCGCACCGTGGCGAGACGCGTCGACGCAAGCGCGTCGCCGTGCGCCGCGCAACCTCATGACCCTATCCGCATGACGCTCCCCCGTATCAGAGGATGGCTCGTCGCCGCGCTGCTGAGTTTCGGCATCGGCAGTGCCTGCGCGTCGACGTGCGACGACACGCATGCGTCGATCCGTTGCCCGGACACGTCGGCACTGCCGGCCGACATCGTCGCGCAGCTGCCGGCCGGCTACGAAGCGCTGGATGCCGCTTCGGGGCCCCTGACCGACGGCACGCGCAGCGGTTACGTCGTCGTCGCGCATCGGCCCGGCGATTCGACGCATACGCCGTCGCCGCGCCCGCTGCTGATCTTCGTGCAGGGCAACGACGGACGATACCGGCTCGCGGCGCGCAACGACACCGTGATCATGAAAGCCGAAGAAGGCGGCATGGGCGACCCGTATCTCGACGGCGTCGCCGAGCATGCGCTCACGGTCGAGCCGCGCACGTTCACCGTCGAACAAGGCGTATTCGCGGGCCATAGCCACTGGCGCGACCGCGTGACGTTCCGCTACGACGCGGCGCACCGCACGTGGGTGTTCCATCGCGAAGTGTTCCGGAACTGGCGATTCGACGCGGACGCCGACGGCGATGCGCTGAAGGCCGACCCGGTGCGTGTCACGCGCGCCAATGCGGCGAAGGCCGTCGCCTTCGAAGCCTGGCGGCCGAACGACTGGTGCGCTTCCGCCGAGCGGCGCGACACCGATCCGGCTTGCCGCCAGCCTTGACGGCGTCGGCTGGCGGCGACACGGGCGCCGCCGTGAGGATTGGCTTACGTCGCAGGTAATCGACGCGCGTCGCCCGCGCCGCGATCATGGCGCCATCGACTCACGAACCGCAACGACCGGGAGCCCGCCATGACCGCCTACGCCATCGCCCACCTGCACGACGTCGAGATGTGCGACGACATCGTCGGCTACCTCGAACGCATCGACGGCACGCTCGCGCCGTACGACGGCCATTTCGTGATTCACGGCGCGCGGCCGGAGGTGCGCGAAGGCGTGTGGCGCGGCGACCTGATCGCGATCGCGTTTCCCGATCTCGACACGGCGCGCGCCTGGTACGAATCGGATGCGTACCGGCGGATCCAGCCGCTGCGCGCACGACACGCGAGCGGCCCGCTGATCCTGATCGACGGGGTCGACGAGCGGCACAAGGCGACCGACATCCTGCGCTGAATCAGGACGCCGGCGATGCCGGCAACGCTTACGACGCCTTTCGCTCCATCGGCTCGCCGACGACGAAGCCGCCGCCCTGGAACCGCTGCGCGGGATCGTCGTACTCGGCGCTCGGCGCCGTCACCGGGAACAGGCCCGCGAACTGCTCGGAGCTGTCGCGCGGGCGGAAGCCGAGGAAGCTGGCCTTCGTGTTGTCCCACCACTTCACCGGGTTGTCCGACGCGCCGTAGACGATCGCGTGCCCGACGCGGTTCGTCAGCAGCGAGCAGCGCACGAGCTCGATGAAGTCGCGATAGCTGAGGAACGTGACGAGCATGCGCGGATTCTTCGGCACTTCGAACGACGAGCCGATCCGCAGGCACACCGTCTCGATCCCGAAGCGGTCGAAGTAGTAGCGCGACAGCGATTCGCCGAAGCACTTCGTCACGCCGTACAGGCTGTCGGGGCGCAGCGGTGAATCGGCGTCGAGCACTTCGGTGACCGGGTGGAAGCCGATCGCATGGTTCGAGCTCGCGAACACGACGCGCTTCACGCCATGCTTGCGCGCGGCCTCGTACAGGTTGTACGTGCCGGTGATGTTCGCGTCGACCAGATCGTCGAACGGCGCATCGACCGAAATGCCGCCGAGATGGACGATCGCGTCCACGCCCTCGACGAGCTGCATCACGGCCGGACGGTCGGCCAGATCGACCACGCGGATTTCTTCATGCGCGGCCGCGTCGTCCAGCGCCGCGATGTCGCTGACGCGCACGACGTCGGCCCAGTCGGCGAGCGCGCCGCGCAACTGGCGGCCGAGGTTGCCGGCCGCGCCCGTCAGCAGCAGGCGCCCGAACGGTTTGCGCGCGGCGGTGGATGAGGCGTTCATCGAATCTCCTTGAATCTGACAATCTGACCAAAATCGGAAAACGTTTTCCAACTATACGCGGGGGCGCGGCCGAACGTCAATGGCCGAACCTGTTCGCAGCCATCCGCACTTTCCCGATATCGGCCGGTGGCCGCAGCCCGGCTTTTTCTGCCACAATCCGGCGTTATCGAACGAAAACGTTACCCTTCCGATGAAAAAAGTTTCCCCGACGATCCGCGACGTGGCCGCGGAAGCCGGCGTGTCGGTCGCGACGGTATCGAAGTACGTGAACGGTACCCAGCGCTTCTCGCCGACCGTCGAGGCGCGGCTCAAGGAGGCCATCGAGCGGCTCGGCTACCGTTCGAACCCGCTCGCGCGTTCGATGATCACCGGCCGCACCCGCACGATCGGCCTCGTGATCCTCGACATCAGCAACCCGCACTTCACGAACGTGGTGAAAGGCGCGAACCGCGTCGCGCTGCAGCACGACTACACGCTGCTGCTCGTCGACACCGAAGAGAACCAGGCACGCGAACGCTCGCTGATCGAAGCGCTCGCGCAGCGCGTCGACGGGCTGATCGTCAGCACGCGGATGCCCGACGAGGAAGCCGGCTGGATGCTCGACCTCAACAAGCCGCTCGTGCTGCTGCGGCGCAGCCCCGGCCTGCCGATTCCGAGCGTCGGCATCGACAACCGGCTGTCGACCTACATGCTCGCGCGTCACCTGCTCAATCTCGGCCACACGCGCATCGCGTATCTCGGCTTCGGCAGCGCGCGCGTGAACGACGAGCGGATCCAGGGCGCGCGCGATTGCCTCGCCGAAGCGGGGCTCACGCTCGACGTACACGACGCGCACGCACCGACCGCCGAGGCCGGCGAACGCGCGTGCTCGCGCGTGATGCTCGGGCCGCAACGCCCGCAAGCGGTGATCTGCTACAACGACCTGATCGCGCTCGGCTTCATGAAGGAAGCCGCGTCGCTCGGCTTCCGGCTGCCGCAGGACGTGTCCGTCGCCGGCATCGACAACGTGCCGTACGGCGAATACGCGGCGCCCGCGCTGACGACCGTCGACATCCAGAGCGAGAACATGGGCGAGCTCGCGATGCAGAAGCTGATCGACGCGCTCGCGGGGCGCACCGACGCGAGCTATTCGACGTTCGAGCCGCGGCTGATCATGCGGGCGTCGACGGCGCCGGCCGGCTGACCGCGCGCCCGCCCCGCACGCCGAACGAAAACGCGCCGCCCTCGGGCGGCGCGTTCGTTTGCCGGCACGCGATCACGCGTCGAGCTTCGCGGGCTTCATCTTCGGCGTCAGCACGTGCATCACGGCCAGCGCGATCAGGTAGGCCGACGCGCCGATCGCGAACAGCACCCAGTAGTGGCCCGTGCGCTGCAGCACCTGGCCGATCACTTCCGAGAACAGCACACCGCCGATCGAGCCGGCCATCCCGCCGATGCCGACCACCGACGCGACCGCACGGCGCGGGAACAGGTCGGACGCGGTCGTGAACAGGTTCGCCGACCAGCCCTGATGCGCGGCGGCGGCGAGGCCGACGATCAGCACCGCGACCCACAGGCTCTGCACCTGCGACACGAACGCGATCGGCAGCACGCAGCATGCGCAGATCAGCATCGCCGTCTTGCGCGCGCCGTTCACGCTCCAGCCCGCGCGCAGCAGCATCGACGACAGCCAGCCGCCGCCGATGCTGCCGACCGTCGTCAGCGCGTAGATGCACACGAGCGGCAGGCCGATGTGCTGCATGTCCATCCCGCGCGATTCGTTGAGCCACTTCGGCAGCCAGAACAGGTAGAACCACCACACCGGATCGGTCAGGAACTTGCCGATCAGGAACGCCCACGTCTCGCGCTTGCGGATCAGTTCGCCCCAGCGCGGCGCGCCGGCGTCCGCGTTCGCCGCATCGAGCGCCTCGGCTTCGTCGCGCGGTTCGTCGTATTCCGCGGCGAGTGCGCGCGTGTCGGCCTGCCGATAGAGCACGAGCCACACCGCGAGCCACACGATGCCGATCGCGCCGATGATCACGAACGCCGCGCGCCAGCCGTAGGCCACCGCGATCGCGGGGATGATCGCCGGCGCGAACACGGCGCCGATGTTCGCGCCCGAGTTGAAGATGCCGGTGGCGAGCGCGCGTTCGCGGCGGGGGAACCATTCGGCCGTCGTCTTGATCGCGGCCGGGAAATTGCCGCCCTCGCCGATCCCGAGCAGCGCGCGCACGAACGCGAAGCCCGTCACCGAGCCGACCGCCGCGTGCAGCATCGCGGCGATGCTCCACACCAGCATCGCCACCGCGTACGACACGCGCGTGCCGAGCCAGTCGACGATCCGCCCGAAACCGAGCAGGCCGAGCGCATAGAACGCGGAAAACGCCATCACGATCCGGCCGTACTGCACCTGGCTCCAGCCGATGTCGTGCTGGAGCATCGGCGCGAGCAGCCCGAGGATCTGCCGGTCCATGTAGTTGATCACGGTCGCGAAGAACAGCAGCGCACAGACGGTCCAGCGGTAGCGGCTGGCGGCTGCGCGCACGGCGCCGACGACGGCAGATTGCATGAATGTCTCCGATGCGCGGCCGCGCCCGTCGCGCCGCACTGGGTTCGTTGACCGGCGACCGGCGCCGGGGCGGACGGCCCGCGCTGACGCGCGGGCCCTTTCGCCAATCAGTCTGGAAAACGTTTTTCAAAGGATAGGGCGTCTGCCGGCGCCCTGTCAGTCGGGGATTTCGATGAGTCATCTCAAATTGATCGCGGCAAAAGAGACGACTGTTTCGCAGCGTGGCATTAACCGTTTTTCCCGGATTTTCCCGACGCGCGCGCAGACGGGCGGCCGCCGATACACATGTCCGATTCCAGCCAGAATGCGGCACGGAGATGGGTTACAGTCGCCCCATGCGCCTCGATCCCGATACCTGCTACGACGCCCTGCTTGCGCGGAACCGCCGCTTCGACGGCTGGTTCTTCGTCGGCGTGGCGACGACCGGGGTGTACTGCCGCCCCGTCTGCCCGGTGAAGCCGCCGAAGGCGCGGAACTGCAGCTACTACCCGACCGCCGCCGCGGCCGAGAAAGCCGGGTTCCGGCCCTGCATGCGCTGCCGCCCCGAGCTCGCGCCCGGCCACGGGCTGCTCGACCTGTCCGGCAATCTCGCCGACGCGGCCGCGACGCTGATCGAGGACGGTTTCCTGAATGCGCACGGCGTCGACGCGCTCGCGCAGCGCGTCGGCGTGACCGAGCGGCATCTGCGACGGATCTTCGGCGCGCAGTTCGGCGTGTCGCCGGTCGAGTTCGCGCAGACGCACCGCCTGCTGATGGCCAAGCGGCTGCTGACCGACACCGCGCTGCCGCTGGCCGTCGTCGCATCGACGGCCGGATTCGGCAGCGTGCGACGCTTCAACGACCTGTTCCGCCAACGCTATGGCCTCAACCCGCTGCGGCTGCGCAAGGGCGCCGGTGCCGCCGCCGGCGACATGACGTTCCCGCTGCCGTACCGGCCGCCGTTCGCGTGGGACGAGCTGATGCGTTTTCTCGCCCAGCGGCAGATCGACGGCGTCGAGCGGATCGATGCACGGGGTTATGCGCGCGCCGTCGCCATGCCGAACCGGAACGACGGCGGCCGCGTGACGGGCTGGCTGTCCGTCGCACACGTGCCGCAGCGCTTCGCGCTGGCCGTCACCGTGTCGCCCGCGCTGACGCCGGTCGTCCCGGCCGTGCTCGCGCGCGTGCGGCGGCTGTTCGATCTCGACAGCCGGCCCGACGTGATCGACGCGCATCTCGGCGAGCTCGCGCACGGCTCGCCGGGCCTGCGCGTGCCCGGCGCGTTCGACGGCCTCGAGATCGCGATCCGCGCGATCGCGGGCGAGCAGCTTGCGGCGGCGGATGCGTGTACGGGTACGCCCGTGCCGGCACGCCTCGCAGAACGTTTCGGCGCGTCGGTCGAAGGTGCGCCGCCGGGCCTCGCGCATGCGCTGCCGTGCGCCGCGACGCTGGCCGCCCTGCCGCCTGCGGCCCTCGAAACGATCGGCATCCCGCGCGAGACGGCGCGCGCCATCGTGTCGCTCGCGCGCGCGGTCGACGACGGCACACTCGCGCTCGAACCGATGGCGCCGCTCGACGCGACGCTCGCCGCGTTGCGCGCGATGCCCGGCTTCGACGAACGCGCGGTGCAGTACGTCGCGATGCGTGCGATGGCCTGGCCGAATGCGTTCCCCGCGGACGATACGTGGCTTCCCGCCCGCAACGAACGCGCGACCCTGCCATCATCCGCGCCGCATGCGGCGCGCTGGGCGCCGTGGCGCGCGTATGCCGCACTGCATGTGTGGCGCCTCCAAGGAGATGCAGCGCGATGACTCCCGCTCACCTGATTCCGAGCCCGCTGGGCGACATCGCCGTGCGCATCGAGGACGATGCGTTGACGGGCCTGTACTTCGTCGGCCAGAAATACTTTCCGCCGGTGACGATCGTGACCGAAGCGGACGCACACCCGATGTCGCCGATCGCGCGCAAGGTCGCGGAGGAAATCGCCGAATATTTCACCGGCACGCGCGACACGTTCTCGGTGCCGATCCACCTGCGCGGCACCGCGTTTCAGCGCCGCGTATGGAAGGAACTGCTCGCGATTCCGTTCGGCGAACGCGTGTCGTACGGCGACATCACCGAGCGCGTCGGGTTGCCGATGAGCGGCGCGCGCGCCGTCGGCGGCGCGGTCGGCCGCAATCCGGTATCGATCATCGTGCCGTGCCATCGCGTGGTCGGCGCGTCGGGCAGCCTGACCGGTTACGCGGGCGGCATCGATCGCAAGCGCGCGTTGCTGTCGCTCGAAGGCGCCGGGTTCTCGCGCGGCGCGTCCCATCCAGTGCAGCAGGCGCTCGCGTTCTGAGCGACGCTGCGCATCACGCGCTCAACGCCGGCCGGCGCGCTTCACGCTTCGCATACGCGCCGGGCGTCACGCCGAACTTCGCCTGGAACAGCGCGATGAACGACGACGTCGAGTCGTAACCCAGTTGCGCGGCCACCGTGCCGATCGGCTCGCCCGCGTCGAGCAGCGGCAATGACGCGAGCAGCCGCACGGCCTGCCGCCATTCGGTGAACGACAACCCCGTGTCCTGCCGGAACAGCCGCGACAACGTGCGCCGCGTCGCGCCGACCTGATGGCCCCATTCGTCGAGACTGCGCGTATCGCCCGGCGCGGCATGCAACGCACGCGCGATTTTCAGCAGACGCGGATCGCGCGGCAGCGGCACCGTCAGCGGCGCCGGCTGCATGCGCGCGATCCGGTCGGCGATCAGACACACGAGCGCGCCGTCCGGCCCCGTCTCGTCGTAGTTCACCGGCAACTCGCCCGTCGCGATCACCAGCTCGCGCAGCAGCGGCGTCATGCACAGGATCGTGCAGTCGCCGTTCACGTCGTCGCGCGCGATCGCTGCATCGAGATACAGGCTGTGGAACGCGACGCAATCGCGCGTCGATACCGCATGCGGCACGTGCGGCGGAATCCACATCGCATAGTGCGGCGGCAGCAGTTGCCGGCCCGACGGCGTCGACACCTCGAGCACGCCGCTCGTCGCATACATCAGCTGCGCCCACGGATGACTGTGCGCGTCGACGCTGACGTTGCCGGGAATGCCGAACGCGCGCACGTACAGCGGCCTCGGCAGCCGCGCCATCGGAGGCACCGCGTAAGGGTCGGCCGATTGTCCCGCCAGCAACATAAGACGTCCTCCGAAGGTCATTGCGCGAACGCATGCGATGCTACCGTGGCGGCTCTTCATTCACACGGCTTCCGTTCATGAGCGCTCACACCCGCACCACCCGCAAGACCGTCACCGCGATCCGTTCGACCAAGGGCATCGGCAGCCTCGTCGCGCTGACCGCGTATTCCGCGCCGATGGCGAAACTCGTCGACGACGTGGCCGACGTGATCATCGTCGGCGACTCCGTCGGCATGGTGCTGTACGGAATGCCCGATACGCTGCGCGTCACGCTCGACATGATGATTGCACACGGCGCGGCCGTCGTACGCGGCGCCGCGCAGGCGTGCGTCGTCGTCGACCTGCCGTTCTCGACGTTCCAGGAATCGCCCGCCCAGGCCTATCGTTCGGCCGCGCGCCTGCTCGCCGAAACCGGTGCGCAGGCCGTGAAGCTCGAAGGCGGCTGCGAGATGGCCGACACGATCCGCTTCCTGACCGATCGCGGCATCCCGGTGATGGCGCACGTCGGCCTCATGCCGCAGCAGGCCAACGCGACGGGCGGCTTCCGCGCGCAGGGGATGGACCCGCATTCGGCCGCGCACGTGTTCGACGCCGCGTGCGCGGCCGAGCGGGCCGGCGCGTTCAGCGTGGTGATCGAAGGCACCGCCGAAGCGCTCGCGCGCCACCTGACCGACACGCTGACGATCCCGACGATCGGCATCGGCGCGTCGCCCGCATGCGACGGCCAGGTGCTCGTGACCGAGGACATGGTCGGCGCGTTCGATGCGTACACACCGCGCTTCGTGAAGCGCTACGCCGACGCGAATGCGGTGATGCGCGACGCGATCCGGCAGTATGCGCACGACGTGCGGGAGCGCGTGTTTCCGGAGCCCGCGCATTGCTTCGGATACGGCAAGCCGCTGCAACTGCCGGAGGCGCCTGCGGTTGCGTGATGCGGATCGAACGGTATGGTCAGGTCACGCGCGTTTGCGCGTCGCATGCGCGACCCGTGCGTTCGCTTCGAATTTCGCGCGATGCGTCGAGAAGAACGTTCGCACGTTGCGGACGTTCGATGCGCCGGTGAACAGCCGTCGCGCGAATTCGTCGTATTCGGCGACGTCGGCCAGATCGGCCACCACGACGAAATCGGGCCCCGGGGACACGCGGTAGCACTGCGTGACGGCCGGCTCCGCGCAGACGTAGGTTTCGAACGCGTCGTAGTCCTCGGCTGTCTGCCGGTCGAGACTGATCTCGATCAGTGCGGTGACGGCCGTACCGATCGCGACCGGGTCGAGCACCGCGACCTGCCGGCGGATCACGCCCGCCTCCGTCAGACGCCGTACGCGGCGCATGCAGGTCGGCGGCGACGACAGCGCCCGCTCGGCCAGTTGCAGGTTCGACACCGACGCATCCTCCTGCAGGATCGCGAGGATGCGCAGGTCGAGATCGTCGAGGGTGATGCCGGCCATCGGCGGCTCCTTCCGGTCAAGGGAGTGAAATTTAATTTCAATATGATAGATGATCTACGTTACGTTTCATTTTCATTTGATTTTTGAAATTTAATTCCACTCAGCCCGCCCTACCATCGCTCTCACTGATCCAGACAGGACATTTACGGAGCGCGATATGTGTGGAATTGTCGGGGCGGTCGCCCAGCGGGACATCCTGCCGAACCTGGTCGACGGCCTGAAGCGGCTCGAATACCGCGGCTACGATTCGTGCGGCGTCGTGGTCTATCGCGACCGGACGCTCGCGCGGGCGCGCAGCGTCGACCGCGTGGCCAACCTGCAGCGCGACATCGCCGCGCAGGCGCTGTCCGGTTACACGGGCATCGCGCATACGCGCTGGGCCACGCACGGCGCGCCCGTCACGCTCAACGCGCATCCGCACTTCTCGCCGAGCGACGCCAATGCGCGCATCGCGCTGTCGCATAACGGCATCATCGAGAACTGCGATCAACTGCGCGTGGAGTTGCAGGCGCACGGTTATGTGTTCGCGAGCCAGACCGACAGCGAGGCGATCGCGCACCTGATCGATCACCTGTACGACGGCGATCTGTTCGATGCGGTGCGGCGGGCGGTGGCGCGGCTGCGCGGCAGCTACGCGATCGCGGTGATGTGCCGCGACGAGCCGCACCGGATCGTCGGCGCGCGCGACGGGATGCCGCTCGTGGTCGGGGTCGGCGAAGGCGAGAATTTCCTGGCGTCCGATGCGATCGCGCTGTCGGGCATCACCGATCGCATCGCGTATCTGGAGAACGGCGACGTCGCCGACATTCAGCTGCATCGCTACTGGATCGTCGACGCGAACGGCCAGCGCGTCGAGCGCGCGGTGCAACGCGTCGCCGCGCATAGCGGCGCGGCCGATCTCGGGTCGTACCGCTACTACATGCAGAAGGAGATCTTCGAGCAGCCGCAGGCTGTGGCCGATACGCTGCTCGACGTGTCGTCGATCATGCCCGAGCTGTTCGGCGACGGTGCGTGGCGCGTGTTCAACGATGTCGACTCGGTGCTGCTGCTCGCGTGCGGCGGCAGTTATCACGCGGCGCTGACCGCGAAGTACTGGATCGAGAGCATCGCCAAGCTGCCGGCGAGCGTCGAGATCGCGAGCGAGTTTCGTTATCGCGACGGCGTGCCGAATCCGCGCACGCTGGTGGTCGCGGTGTCGCAGAGCGGCGAGACGGCCGACGTGCTCGGCGCGGTGCATGTTGCGAAGAAGAGCGGGATGATGCATACGCTCGCGATCTGCAACGTCTCGACGAGCGCGTTGATGCGCGAATGCGCGCTGCAGTTCGTGACGCGCGCGGGCATCGAGATCGGCGTGGCGTCGACGAAGGCGTTCACGACGCAGCTCGTTGCGTTGTTCCTGTTGACGTTGTCGCTGGCGCAGGTGCGCGGGCGGTTGAGCGACGACGAGGAGAAGACGCATCTGCGCGCGCTGCGGCACCTGCCCGATGCGATGTCGAAAGTGCTCGCGCTGGAGCCGCAGATCATGGGGTGGTCGGAGTTGCTCGCACGACGCGACAACATGCTGTTTCTCGGGCGCGGGATGCATTACCCGATCGCGCTGGAAGGCGCGCTGAAGATGAAGGAGATTTCGTATATCCATGCGGAGGCTTATCCGGCCGGCGAGCTGAAGCACGGGCCGCTCGCGCTCGTCAGTAACGAGATGCCCGTGATCGCGGTCGCGCCGAACGACATGCTGCTCGAAAAGCTCCGGTCGAACATGCATGAGGTCAGCGCGCGGAACGGACGGCTGTTCGTGTTCGCGGATGTGGACTGCGGGCTGGTGCCGGGCGAGGGGATCGAGGTGATTCGGCTCAACGAGTATTACGGGCCGCTATCGCCGATCCTGCATACGGTGCCGATGCAGCTGCTCGCGTATCACGCGGCGCTGGCGCGGGGGACGGATATTGATAAACCGAGGAATCTGGCGAAGTCGGTGACGGTGGAGTGAAGCCTGTTTTTTGCGCAATTTCGGCACGATGAAAAAAGCGTTCCGCGCCCCGTCCAGTTAGGTTTTTCGGAGAATTTGTCTCCCTCCACGAAACGCTCCGGCCTTCACCCCCTCGTCTTCGCTCTGGATCGCGTTATGGCCGCGCTACATATGAAGAATTCAGTGCGTGATTCGTTGAGCCACGTCAAGCCATCGGAGGGGCGTCGGCATAGAGTGGTTTCAGGGTTCGACCGCCTCCCGAGAACCGCGCTCATGGAGAACAAGATGGCAATCCCGCAAAAACTCGCCATTGCAATTGCGACGCTCGGCATGGTCAGTGCCGCTGCAATCGCTGGTACGCCGGCAGCCAGCGACAGTGCAGCACACGACGCCCATCATCCGAATAAAGCAACCGCAAAAGCGCCGAGCAAGTCGAAACGCGACGCGGACGACCAAATGCAGGCCATGCGCGTCATGCACGAAAAGATGATGAACGCGAAGACGCCTGAAGAACGCGCCGCCCTGATGGACGAACAGATGAAAGTCATGCAAAACGGCATGAGCATGATGGAAATGATGGGGCCTCCCTCGTCCGGCATGCCGATGTCGTCGCGGCGGGGAAGCATGGAAATGCGCATGGACATGATGCAAATGATGATGCAGGCAATGATGGACCGTCAGGCTGCTCGGGAGCATCCGGCCGAGAAGTGACGGTACGAAATGGGAGACTGCCGTGGATGACAACTCGCATGGCGACCGGCCGTTCTGGAAATCGCGGTCAGCCGTTGCACTCATCGCGTTCACCGCAATAGCGCTGGTCCTCCTGCTTTCCGAACACCGCGCCCACTTCCTTGGGGCGCTGCCCTATCTGCTGTTGCTCTCGTGCCCGCTGATGCATCTGTTTATGCACCATGGACACGGGCACCACGGGACGAAATCGACCGACAGGCGTCCTGATTCAGGAGACGGTCATGACCAGCATCGGTGACGGTTACGGGCTATGGAGCCTCGTCGTTATCAATTCTCTTGTCTTCATCATCTTCGCGTTCAGCTTCTTCAAGCCGGCAACCAAGCGGGACTGGCGAACGTTCGGCGGGTTCTCTGCCTTCATCGTCGCGCTATTTGCGGAAATGTACGGATTTCCGCTCACCCTCTATTTGCTGTCGGGTTGGTTGCAGACGCGCTTTCCGCAAACGAATTTGCTGTCTCACGACGCAGGGCACCTCTGGTGGACCTTGACCGGCCGGCACGGCGACCCGCATGGCGGACTGCCGCATCTTCTCAGCTTCTTCCTGATACTGGGCGGCTTCTACTTGCTGTCCACAGCCTGGCACGTACTGTATGAAGCGCAACGCGACAAAGAGCTGGCCACCACCGGCCCCTACGCGAAAATCCGGCATCCTCAGTACGTCGGGTTCGTCGTCATCATGCTGGGCTTCCTGCTCCAATGGCCCACGCTCGTGACTTTGGCCATGTTCCCCATCCTGGTCTTCATGTACGTTCGACTCGCGATACAGGAGGAGCGCGATTCGGAGGCGAAGTTCGGCGCTGCGTGGCGTGAATATGCGGCACATACGCCGCGCTTTGTGCCGAACTTGTCTGGAAAACGCCCGGCTCACCCGTAGCTGGCACTGCCGCCCGGAATGAATGTTGCTCCCGCCCTATCGCTCAGGCGTCTTCCGACGATTCGGCAATGTAATCTCACTGTACGCAACCGAGATACCGGCCAGCCTCAATGGAAGCGGAACGGATGAGCAAAGGAGCGTCAAATGAGCGGCCAACCCGGCGAAGACAAGCTTCATCACCCACGGATTTCCGAGCACGTGTCGTCGGGCGAACATCACGCTCGCGAGATGGACAAGCACGACCATCCCGCCGGGCACGAACACGACGCACATGCTCATCACCGTGAGGGCCAGGACGAGCGCGTTCGTTCCACCGATTCGCTTCGCGACCCTGTCTGTGGAATGACGGTGACCGATGAGTCACGCTTCCGCCGCGAACACAATGGCAGGTGGTACACGTTCTGCAGCCAGGCCTGCTTGACGAAATTCGAGGCTGCACCGTCCAGGTACGTTGAGCCTTCGACCATTGAGCAACCACAAGCAGTGCCCGGGGGCACCATCTACACGTGTCCGATGCACCCGGAAATTCGCCAGGACCATCCCGGGCAATGTCCGAAGTGCGGCATGACCCTGGAACCGATTCTGCCCAGCGACGACGAAGACGACAATCCGGAGCTGGCCGATTTCCAACGCCGATTCTGGTGGACGTTGCCACTGACCGTCGCAGTCTTCGTCCTGGCGATGTTCGGTCATCGCCTCAGATTGATGGACGTCGGCACCGGGAGCTGGATCGAGTTCGTCATCTCCACACCGGTCGTCCTGTGGGCAGGACTGCCGTTCTTCGAGCGGTGCGTGCGCTCATTCATGAACCGCAGCCCCAACATGTGGACGCTCATCGGGCTCGGGACAGGCGCGGCCTACATCTACAGCGTCATCGCCACCCTCTTCCCCGGCGTGTTTCCCGATACGTACAGTGCGCACGGCCGAGTCAGCGTATATTTCGAGGCGGCGGCAGTCATCATTTCGCTAACGCTTCTCGGGCAGCTGCTCGAACTGAAGGCCCGCTCGCAAACGACCGCCGCCATCAAGGCACTCCTCGGGCTCGCGCCCAAGACTGCGCGGCGCGTCAACCCGGACGGCTCCGAAGAAGACATTCCGTTGCCCCATGTTCATGTCGGAGACATTCTTCGTGTGCGGCCGGGCGAGAAAGTCCCCGTCGACGGTGTGGTGACGGACGGCACGAGTTCGGTCGACGAGTCCATGATTACCGGCGAGCCCATTCCCGTCACGAAGCGTGTTGGCGACCACATCATCGGCGCAACGATGAACGCGACGGGCAGTCTCCTCATCCGCTCCGAGAAAGTCGGCGCCCAGACCGTCCTGTCGCAGATCGTGCAGATGGTCGCGCAGGCGCAGCGCTCCCGTGCCCCCATGCAACGTATGGCCGACAAGGTCGCCGGCGTATTTGTCGTCGGGGTCGTCAGCGTTGCGCTTCTGACGTTCTTCGTGTGGGGCATCCTTGGCCCCGAGCCCAGCTGGGTGTTCGGTCTCATCAATGCGGTGGCGGTGCTCATCATTGCATGTCCGTGTGCGCTGGGCCTGGCGACGCCCATGTCCATCATGGTCGCGAGCGGAAAAGGCGCCACAAACGGAATTCTCTTTCGCGATGCGGCTGCGATCGAAAATTTGCGCAAGGTCGACGTGCTCCTTGTCGACAAGACGGGGACGCTGACGGAAGGGCGTCCCGCGTTCGAGCAAGCCGTAGGCGCAAACGGATACACGACCGACGAAGTGCTTCGTCTGGCGGCAAGTCTCGATCAAGGCAGCGAGCATCCGCTTGCGGCAGCCATCGTTGCGGCAGCCCGTGAGAAGAAGCTGACTTTGGACCGCACGGAAAATTTTGGATCCGCAACGGGTATCGGCGTGAGAGGAATGGTCGCGGGCAAGAGACTTGCACTCGGCAACACCGCGCTGATGCAGACTGACGGCGTATCCGTCGAATCGCTGTCCAACAAGGCGGACAGCCTGCGTGCACAAGGCGCCAGCGTCATGTATCTGGCAGTCGACGGCAGTTTGGCCGGACTGCTGGCGGTCGCCGATCCGATAAAGCTGACCACGCCGGAGGCACTTTCGACATTGAGGGCGAACGGAATTCGAGTCGTGATGGCGACCGGTGACGGTGTGGTCACGGCCCAGGCGGTGGCCGAAAAGCTCGCCGTCGACGAATTCCATGGCGAGGTGAAACCTGCCGACAAGCTCGATCTGGTGACACGGCTTCAGCAAGCCCGGCATGTCGTCGCGATGGCTGGCGACGGTATAAACGACGCCCCCGCGCTTGCCAAGGCCGATGTCGGCGTAGCCATGGGAACAGGCACGGATGTGGCGATGAGCAGCGCTCAGGTGACGCTCGTCAAGGGCGACTTGCGCGGTATCGCGCGTGCTCGAAAGCTGTCCGAGGCAACCGTCGCAAACATGAAGCAGAATCTTGGCTTCGCGTTCGTTTACAACGCGCTCGGGGTTCCGTTGGCGGCCGGCGTTCTTTACCCGTTCACGGGGCTGCTACTCTCGCCGATGATTGCAGCGTTGGCGATGAGCCTGAGTTCGGCCTCGGTCATCTTGAACGCGCTGAGATTGCGTAACGCCAAAATTTGAGCAGCACCGAACCCTGCCGCAATTCGAGCCACCCGCCACGATTCGCTGATGAAGCGTGCGTCAAGGCACTGGCGGGAGACGCGGTCCGGAGAAGTCACGCGCGCAGTTCCACCGGCGGCATACGTCATTCACACGATTGCAAAAGCGCGTGTTCGGATGTTGATGGTGGACACACGATCCGTATGACCTGCACCAACGGGCCGTTGTCCGGTTCATCCGAACGCGCCTCACCCCGCCCGCACGAAATGATGCTCCACCCTCGTGCGCAATACACCATCGAGCGCGGCAAGCCGTTCGCGCAGACGCACCGCCTGCCCTTCCGTCATTTCACCGAGAACGATTTTTTGCTCGAGCACGTCGCCACAGCGGGTGATGGCCCAACGGTCGACCGTCGCCGTTTCACCTTCGAGCACGGCGGCCGCGGTCGAGACGATGCCCGGATTCCGTTTCGATACGAGATGGACGGTATGCGTCAACGTGAAACCGGGAAGGAACCGCGACCAGTCGTCACAGAGGGTCGGGCGGGAAGCGGAGGAAACTTGGCTCATGGTTGCTCCGGATGAAAGGTTATCGAACCGGTGCCAGCCATGCTGCTCCCGTTTCGTTGCCGTCAATCGGCCGCATCGCCTCGAAGGCGTCCACCTTGCCCGGGAGGGCAGGTTGGCGTCGGATAACCCGACTCTGGATGCTTGATGTGTCACGTTCGGCATTTCGAACGTGGGTTCATTATACCGAAAACCTGCCGTCGGGCAAGAAGCCCCGGAAAACGGCGCTTCAGCCGGACCGCATCACCGATCCGGCCCTTGTCTGTCCACACGCCGGCATACCCTCGTCGCCGACACCCGCTACTTCGACAAAGCCAGCTTCTTCGACACCACGACGCCGCTCGACGGGCTCACGAGCCGGATGTCGTGGAGATCCACGTGCAACGTGGAGACCCTCGTCGTGATGTCCGTCGGCTCCTCGATACTCGGATCGGCATGTTCGGTTTGGTCGGTCAGGTAAGGCCGAACCAGGCGCCCGGAAAAAACGAGCGCGAAGTCGCCCTGCGTCCGGGCGTACTCGGCGGGCGAAAGCCGCATGCGGCTACGAACGGTGGTCTTTTTGCCTTCCCCGGCGTCGAGTTCGATGACGTCGACGTGCTGGATGTACCCTTTTGCCTTCGCTTCGGGCGCAATCACGAGCCCGCGCCCTCGTGGCCCCGTCGTGACCTTGCTGAGCAGGATGCCCGTCCGGTCGCCGCGCTCCGCGTCGAACAGGTCGACATCCAGCGTCAACAGGTGCCGCCGCGACCGGTACCTCACCCCGTACCGCACCGGCACCACGAACGTCACGTCACGATCCAGACCGACGGCCGCCAGGTCGGAATTCGATCCGCGCCGGTCGGTCGCACCGGGAACCAGGCCGCGAACCCGGTCGCGCAACGAAGGCGAGCGCGTGCCGACGTGCAGCTTCTGCAGCGCATCGCGGATGGCGGCCGGGTCGTCGCCGACAATCGGCCGGGCCGGCGACGCGTCGCGATTGACGGCCGACGCGATGCGCGTCGCGCCGTCGACAGTCTCCGTCTCTGCGTGCGCGGCGACCGTCGCCAGCATCGTCGCCAGGGCGACGATGCACGCCAGGTTCGAACGACCCCATTTGGATTTCCGGTGAAACACGACACACTCCTGATTGGCTTGCAGATCGATCAACGACGAGCACTATAGGGTGGAATGATCGGCAGCGCACCCCTCGGTGTTGACCGTCACCGAGGGCCGGCTCGCCCCATCATAGGTTCGTTGTCGGCGCGGCGGCAGGCCCACGGGCACACTACCGTGTTGCCCGGCCGACAACAACCAACGGGATGTGCGCTGCGGCGCCCATCGGGCATCCACACACTCATGCCTGCCCGTCCTCCCGCCGATACTCCGCCGGCGCCTTCCCCACCAGCTTGCGAAAATCGCGCGTGAAGTGCGCCTGATCGAAATAGCCGAGCGCCTGCGCGAGTTCCGCCAGATCGACCGGCTGTCCGCCGGCCAGCCGGTCAGCCGCCTCGTGCAGGCGATATCGACAGATCACCCACTTCGGCGTCACCCCCACGTAGTCGGCAAAGAGCTGCTGCAGCGTGCGCTCGCTCAAGCCGGCGCGTTCGGCCAGATCGCGCACCTGCGTGATGCCGATGTCCTGCTGCAGCATCTGCAGCAAGCCGTGGATACGCTCCACCTGAGGATCGGGCGGCGGCAGCACGCGCAACAGCAACGACTCCGCGGCCGATACCATGCCCGCATCGTCCTGCGCACCGAGCACCGCCGCCTCGGCCTGCGCATCGCTGCAGTCGAGCAGCGTCGACACCGGCAGCACCTTGTCGGTCATCAGATGCACGGGCTTGCCGAAAAACGCCCGAAACGCGCCGGGCCGGAATCGCAGCCCGATGACGCGCCCCGTGTCGGCCAGCGTCGTCTCGAATGCGCCGGACACCACGCCGAAAATGCCCGTCTGCCGCCGGTCGAACACCAGGTTCACGCAGGGATACGGCAGCGTGCGCTGCACGTGGGGCGGCTGGTCGCGCAAATCCCATTCGACGATCCAGTGGTGATCGAGCACGCCGGCCAGTGCGGCGCACGGATAGTAGCGATTCAGGCGGAAGCGCTGCAGGGCGGCCCGAGGGCCGACCACGCCCTTGGGGCTATCGGTCACGCTGCGCAGGTCGGACATGGTGTGAACGGCGAGAGGGAATACCGTGATGATGCACCGCCACAGCGGATTTTTCCAAGACGATGCCGCGCGCGCCGGCCTACATTGGACGCCCGCTTCCCGACCACGCCATGGAGTCCGCGATGCCGCCAGACCGCCACCTGATCCTTTACCATTCGCCGCGCAGCCGGTCGGCCGGCGCCCGCATGCTGCTCGAGGAACTGAACGCCGACTATGCACTGCACGCGTTCGACCTGTCCGCCGGCCAGCATCGCGAGCCCGCCTATCGGGCGATCAATCCGCTGGGCAAGGTGCCCGCCCTGCGCCACGGCGACGTGGTCGTCACCGAGCAGGTCGCCGTCTATCTCTATGCGGCGGAACTGTATCCGGAAGCCGGCCTGGCGCCGGCGACGGGCGATCCGCTGCGCGGCTCGTACCTGCGCTGGATGGTGTTCTACGGATCGTGCTTCGAGCCGGCCATCGTCGATCGATCGATGAACCGGCCGCCTGCTCCGTATTCGACGTCACCCTACGGCGACTTCGATACCGTCGTCGACACGAGCGGCGCGCAACTGGCCAACGGGCCTTATCTGCTCGGCGAACGCTTCACCGCAGCGGACGTGCTGTGGGCGTCCGCGCTGAACTGGATCACGATGTTCAAACTGATGCCCGAGACGCCGGCGGTGCGCCACTATCTCGACCGCGTGCTCGCACGCCCCGCCATCCAGCGCGCGCAGGCGGCCGATGCGGCGCTGGCGGCGGAGCAGGACAAGGTGAAGGCGGCCGCCGCATCGGCCGGCTGACGCCGGGAACCCTCGCAGGTGACGGAGCCGGACCCGCGCACCGTCGTGCGGCGTCGACTCCGCTCCCTCAAAACACCGTATGCAACCCGAGCCGAGCCACCGTCTGACTTGCCGAACTCGACGCACCGTTCGGATCGAGCACGCCGTTCACCTGCGCATTCGCGCCGCTATTGGCGCGCTGGTAATCGGCCGACACGTACACCATGGTCCGCTTCGACAACAGGTACTGAAGCGCCACGCTGACCTGGTGCGCGTGGTTGTCGTTCACCGCTTCGTTGCCCTTCATGTACATGTACTTCGCGCCCAGGACGACGTCCGGCCGGATCCGCCACAGGCCGCCCGCTTCCGCCATCCACACACCGGCATCGTTGAACGCATTCCGCACGGTGGTCACCAGTGCCATCGCCTTCACGACACCGAAGTCGTAGTGCATGCCGACGCCCCAGTTGCGCACGCTGGTCGACGGCACGCCCGGCGCCGGGCCATATTTCTCGTTCGTGTATGCCGCGCCCACGCCGAAAGCGCCGATCTCGTAGTTCACGCCGGCACTGACGGCGTTGTCCGCGCCGATCGAGCCGGCCACCCCGCCGAACGCATACATCACGCCGCCGGAAAAGCCCGAGACCGTCGGCGACGTGTACTTGACCGAATTCGCGATCGGCTTGCTGCCTGCCGTGCGGTCCCAGTCGAACGCGCCGGTCGGATTGCCCGGCAGCGCGAGACGCTGGAACGGCCCGTTCCTGAAACCGTACAGCCCCGAGATGTCCCGCCCGATCGCATTCCCCTTGTTGAAAAGCGCGTCGACCATGAAGTCGTATTGATTTCCCAGCGTGATGCTGCCGAACCGGTCGCTGTCGAGGCCGACGTACGCGTTGCGCCCGAAGATCCCGGTCCCGACGATGCTGCCGTTCGCCATCGAGAACTGGTTCACGAGCGCGAACACGGCGCGATATCCGCCGCCGAGGTCTTCGGTGCCGCGCAAGCCGAACAGATTCGGCGCATAGATGCCGTCGTCGAACTTGACGTTCTTGCCGCCGCCCTCGTTGCTGACATACGAGATGCCGGCGTCGATCAGACCGAACATCGTCACACTGCTCTGCGCCCATGCGCCCTGCGCGACGGCAAGCACCGCGAATACGCCAAACCTGAGTTTCATGTTGTCTCCGTCTTTTTTATGGAAATACGAGCCCGTCACCGCGCCAGGCGGCGGGTGCTCGCTTGTTGCCTCGTGGAAAATCGCCCTGATTCGGGCTGCTACATCACCATCAAAATCATGATTAGTTTTACTGATTTATTATCGTGAAATTCTTTACGTGAACCGGTGTCGCACCCTAGTCGATCAGGATCCGTGATTCACGGCTCTCGAGAAATGACCCACGCCGAGGAATCCACGTCAACGGCCACGGCTTCCAGTCCGGCCCCCGTGCACGGCCCGTCGATGCACACGCCGTCGTCGAAGCGGAACAGCGCGCTGTGATGTGCGCACATCAGCACCTGCGACCGATAGCAGGAGACATTGCCCGGCACGTAATCGAGCGGGACGGAAAAGTGCGGGCATCGATTCACGTACGCCCATACCTGCTCGCCACGCCGCACGACGATGACGGGACGCCCGATGCACGCTTCGTCGACGACGCGCGCGCCGCCGTCGGGCACCTCGGAAACGCGGCAGAGTCGTCTCGCTTCCATCGCTCACACCCGCTGCTCGGGGTTGCCGAGGCTCCAGTCCCACGGGCGCACTTCCACGTGCGAGAACAACCCCTCCTTCACATACGGGTCGTTGCCAACGAACCGCATCACCGCATGAATGTCGTCCGCCTCGACGACGAGCAGCGTACCGTTCATCGCGTCGCCCTGCGGGTCGAGCGTCGGGCCGCCGAGCCGCACGACCACGCCGTGCTCGGCGGCCGCACGCAGATAGGTCCGATGAATCGGCCGCACACGGTCGCGCACGTCGCGCATGCCGGGCTGGTCCGTCGCCAATACCGCGAAAAATCGAGCCATGACGATCAGCTCCGGTCGATGGGGTCATTCATCAGTCTTTCTCCATTGGCGCATCACGCCGCTCAACGCGGCGCACGGCCTTCCCATGCGTGCTGAAGCAGCGCGCGAATCGCCGCGCGCTCGATCGGCCGCGGATTCGCATACGGGTTCTTGCATGCGAGATCGGCCGCCTCGTCGAGCCCTTCCCGCGGCATCCCGATCGCGGCGAGCGCCGGCGCGATGCCGAGCTGCTCGTTCAGCCCGAACAGCAACGGGCCGGCGTCGGCCGCGTCGTTCCCGCCCAGCGCCCGCGCGACGCGACGCAACGCATCCGGCGCCGCCGCGTGGTTGTAATGCGCGGTATGCGGCAACATCGCCGCGTGCGTCTGTGCGTGCGGCAGGTTGAACGTGCCGCCGAGGGTGTGACAGAGCTTGTGGTGCAACGCCATGCCGACCGCACCGAGGCAGGTCCCGGCGAGCCACGCGCCATACAGCGCGCGGCTGCGCATCGGCCGGTCCGCCGGATCGCGCACCACGCCAGGCAGCGCTTCGCCGAGCGCGCGAATCGCTTCTTCGGCCATCAGGCTGATCACGGGGTTCGCATCTTCCGCATAGAGCGCCTCGACCGCATGCGCGATCGCATTGACGCCCGACGCCGCCGAAATGCCCGGCGGCAGCGACACCGTCAGCGACGGGTCGTACAGCACGGTACGCGGCAGCACGCGCACATCGCGCCCGGTGCGCTTCAGGCGGCCTTCCGTGAGCCCGTAGATCGGCGTCATCTCCGAGCCGGCATACGTCGTCGGCACGGCCAGGATCGGCAGCGGCGATTCGAGCGCGATGGCCTTGCCCAGCCCGATCGTCGACCCGCCGCCGATCGCGATGCAACAGTCCGCGCCCCGTTCGGCGGCCATCTCGCGGGCCGCGCGCGCGACGTCGACCGGCACGTGCATGACGGCCTGCGCGCACACGCCGGCCGCGCGCTCGCCCAGTATGTCCGTCACCCGGTCGGCGAGAGGCCGTTGTTCGGGTGTGGACAGGATGAGCGCGCGGCGGGCGCCGAGCGTCGCCAGCTCGTCCGGCAGCCTGTCGAGCGCCCCCCATTCGAATACCACGCGGGAGGGCGTGCCCTGATAGACGAAGCGCTCCATGCGAACCTCAGCGCTTGAAGTGCGGCGGCACGTTGCCGTCGACGTTGACCCACACCGATCGCGCTTCCGTGTAGTCGTGCATGGCCTCGAAACCCATCTCGCGGCCGTAGCCCGACTTGCCGACGCCACCGAACGGGCTGCCCGGATTGACGCGCTTGTAGCAGTTGATCCAGCACATGCCGGCGTTGATCCGCGACGCCATCTTGTGGGCACGCGACAGATTCTGGGTCCAGAGGCCGCTGCCGAGCCCGTATTCCGTCGCGTTGGCAATGGCGAGCGCCTCTTCGTCGCTGCCGAAGCGCAACACGGTGACGAACGGGCCGAACACTTCCTCCTGCGCGACGCGATCGTTGGCGCGCTTCGCCTCGATGACCGTCGGGCGCACGTAGTAGCCGTTGGCGAGCGCCGGATCCTGCGGCGCGCTGCCGCCGGTGAGCACGCGGCCGCCCTGCTCGCGCGCGACGTCGACATACGACAGCACGCGCTCGAGGTGCTGCTTCGACGTGAGCGGCCCCATTTCGGTATTCGCATCCAGCGGATTGCCGATGCGGATCGACGACGCGAGCGCGACGAAGCGCTCGAGGAACGCATCCGCGATCCGTTCGTGCAGCACGAGACGCGAGCCCGCGATACACGCCTGCCCCTGGTTGTGAAAGATCGCCCACGCAGCGCCGTTGATCGCCGCATCGAGGTTCGCATCGTCGAACACGATGTTGGCGCCCTTGCCGCCCAGCTCCAGCTGCACGCGCTTCAGGTTGCCCTGCGACGCTTCGACGATCCGCCGGCCGGTCGCGGTCGACCCCGTGAACGCGATCTTGCCGACGCCCGGATGTTCGGCGAGCCGCTGGCCTGCCGTATGACCGTAACCGGGCACGATATTGACGACGCCGGCGGGAAACCCGACTTCCGCCATCAGCTCGACGATGCGCAGCGTCGACAGCGGCGTGATTTCCGACGGCTTGAGCACCACCGTGTTGCCGGCCGCCAGCGCCGGGCCCATCTTCCAGCTCGTGAACATCAGCGGAAAATTCCACGGCACGATCTGGCCGACGACGCCGATCGGCGCGCGCTGCACATAGTTCAGGAAACCGGTCTCGACCGGGATCACCGAGCCTTGCAGCTTGTCGGCCATGCCGCCGAAATAACGAAAGCATGCGGCCGTGCGCGGCACGTCGAGTGAACGCGAATCGCGAATCGGGTGACCGGTATCCAGCGATTCGAGCCGCGCCAGTTCGTCCGCGTTGGCTTCGATCGCATCGGCCAGGCGCAGCAGCAGACGGCCGCGTTCGGCCGCCGGCATCGCCGACCATGTCGGAAAGGCGCGCGTCGCGGCTTCGACGGCCAGGTCGACGTCCGCCGCGGTGGCCGCCGCGATCTTCGCGATGACGGCACCGTCGTGCGGGTTCAGCACGTCGATCGTGCCGCGCTCGACGGCGTCGACGAAACGCCCGTCGATGAAGAGTTGGGTTTGCATGAATCGTCCTCGGTGTAGGGCTGAAGCGGAAGCCGTCGCTGGCGCGCGGCTCAGAACGCGATCGGGTATGGCGCAAGCTCGCCGCTCTCGTAGCGCTGCGGCAGGTCCGGCGTCGCGTTTTCCCAGACCAGCAGCATCGACCGCTTCGTCGAATAGCCCTGGTGGCGGATGTCGGCCGGCATCGCGCAGATGTCGCCCGCGCGCATCGTGATGCGCGCACGCGGCGCGCCGGTGTTCTTGTCGCCGATGTCCCACACGATTTCGTCGGACAGTTGCAGGAACCATTCGACGCGATCGTTGCCGTGGAACACCGGCAGGATGAATTCCTCGGTGGTCGGGCAGAACAGGCTGCGCCCGCACACCGACGTCACCGACGGATTCCACGTCACGTCCGAGCGCGACAGGTACTTGAACAGGTTGAACGCGTGCAGCTCGCCTTCGAAGCCCGGCTCGACGTGCACGTCCGGCTCGTCCTGCGCGACGTCGAGGAACGCGCGGTTGACCGGCAGTGCGTCGCGCAGCGGCGAATCGCCTTCGAGGCCCGGCATGCGGCGCGTCGCGATACGCGTGCGCTCGATCGCCGAGCCGTTGTCGCCGTGCTTGCGCCCGAACGCAGTCCCGGTTTCCTCGGGCGCCGCGAACGGATCGAAGCCTTCGTTCGTCCAGTCGTGCAGCATCGCCTTGAAGGTCGCCATGATCGTCGGCGTGTCGAAGGACTCGGTGTAGTCGACACCGGCATCCTTCAGGATGCCGTTGAAGGTGCCCGCATACATGTCGACCTTGCCGTAGTGATTGCGCGTGCCGAACACGTGGTCGAAGTTCACCCAGCCGTAGAAGAAGCCCCAGGCGACGTCACGCATCATCGCGCGCAGGAACGCATCCGCCGGCATCGCATGCGTGCGCGTCTGGCCTTTCGCGGGCCAGCTGATCTTCACGAAGTATTCGTCGCGCTGGAATTCGAATTCGCCGAGCTGGAAGCGGCGGTAGCCGGTCACGGCATCGGCGTCGGTCGATCGCACCAGATCGGCGGCAAAGCCCGTGGACGGATCGAGGGTGTCGAGGGTGGCCATAACGTGTCTCCTGGAATAGTCGAATGAGGTCGGAAGGTCAGTGCAGGCAGATCTCGGCCCACTTCTCGACGGACAGTTCGCCGAGGACGGTCTGCACGAGCGCGACGCCCGGCCGGCTCGCGGTGAAGCGATACGCGCAGCCGGCCGGCAGCAGCGCCTGATGGCCCTGGCGCAACACGACGTACCCCATGTTCCGGCCGGCCGGCTGCGAGCCGGCGCTCACGGTACCGCGGCCCGATCTCGGCGGGTGGTCGAGCTTGATGAAATCGATCCGGACTTCGCCGTCCATCTGGATCGTGAACTCGTCGTGCGCGCAGGCGAACCACGGCGACTGGCCGTCGGTCCTCAACACTTCGATCACGTATTCGAGATTCTTGCCGGCGACGACCTTTTCATAAGGGGCCGACTTCGATGCCACCTCGAAGACGTTCGAGAAGGCGTAGTGCTGCGCGCTGCCGCTGGTGATTTCGATCTCGCCCTTCCGGTAACCGTCGAGCGAGCCGAAGACGGTGTGGAATGCCGTGCTGGTCATTGCTGTCTCCTGAGTTGAACCGCTTGTTGGATTCCACTCTAGGGGCAACGCACGGCAGCAACAAGGCAACGGACGGCGATTACGGCATTTGCGTTTCGCGAATAATCCGCGCGGCTCAACGCACCCAGCCGCGCGCCAGCAGCGGGAGATCCCACGGCGATTCGTCGCCGATGTATTCGGCGAGGAATTCGACCAGCGCCTTGACCTTCAGCGCCTGTCGCTGCGTCGCGGGATAAACGGCGGCGAAGCTCAGCGGCGCGAGCTGGTAGTCGGTGAGGATCGGCACCAGGCGGCCCGCGACGAGCGCGTCGCTCGCCACGAGCGTCGGCAAACAGACGACCCCGCCGCCGGTCAGCGCGTATTCGCGCAGCAGGTGGACGGAGTTCGAGCGGATCATGCCCGGCAGCTCCATTTCGACGACCTCGTCGCCGCGCGTCATGGTCCAGCGGTTACGTGACGGATAGCCCGAATACAGCGCCGTCGTGTGCTGCAGCAATTCGCGCGGATGTTGTGGCGCACCATGCGCGTCGACGTAGGCGGGTGCCGCGCAAAAGAGACGCCGGACCGTGAACAGCCGTCGCTCGATCAGCGATTCGGAAATCGGCGGGAAGATCTGGAACGCGATGTCGAACCCTTCTTCGACAGGGTCGACCACACGGTCGTTGACGATGATGTCGAGCTGGATGCCCGGGTAGCGCTGATTGAAGGCCGCCAGCGGCGCGCCGAAGTGATCGAGCGCGAAGCCGGGCAGCATCTGGATACGCAGCCGCCCGGTCGGCGTCGCGCGAAGCTCGCGCATCTGGTCCGTCAGCTCGTTGACGCGCCCGACCACCTCCGCGCACTCGCGATAGAACGTCTCGCCCACGTCCGACAGGCGCACGTGGCGCGTGCTGCGATGGAACAACGGCGCGTTGACGAACTTCTCGAGCTGCTGGATGCGATTCGTCACGACCGAACTCGTCACACCCAGCTGCCGCGCGGCCTCCGCGAAGCTGCTCGCCTCGGCCACTCTCACGAATGCCTCGATGCTCAGGAACCGGTCCATACCGCGCCCTTTTTCGACAGCGAAACCGGCAGTCTACCCGCGCGGGAATCGGGCTGTGTCATGTGAAAAGCGTCACAGTGTCGCCGAATCGATGTCAATTGCGCGGCGCACCGCGCGTTACCGCGATTGCTCTCCGGCCGCCAGCTCCGGCGGCACGACCGCGCGGCGCTGCAACACGGCCGGCGCGGTTTCCTTCAACAGCAGACTGACCACGATACCGAGCAGGACCGCGCACATCGGCAACCACAGAATGTTCTGGATGCCAAAGTGTGCGGCGACATAACCGCCCAGCGCCGGCGCGATGCCGCCGCCGAAGATCTCGCCGACGCCGACCACCACGCCGATGGACGTCGACACGAGGCCGACCGGTGCGGCTTCGGTCGCGACCGGGCCGGACAGCAGCGACACCAGCCCGAGCGTGAAGAACGATGCGACGAACAGCACGCCGAACAGCGCGAGCGGCTGCGGGCCGAGACCACGGAAGAGGTAGAGCATCGCGGCCGTTCCCGCGAAACCGACGATGCTCGCGATGCGGCGGCCGACCAGATCGGAAAGACCCGGCAACCCGAACTGCCCAAGAAAACCGCCGAAGCCGATCGCCGAGACGACGAGGCCCATCTTCTGCGTACCGAGCGCCAGGTAATCGGTCAGGTACAGCGGCAGCAGCGCGCCGAGCACGAAGACGCCCGTCATCGCGCAGCACAGTGCGGCCATCGCGACGAGGATGTTGCGGCTCTTGAGTACATGGCCGAGCGATGCCGGCGCATGTTCCGCGGCGACTTCCTTTACCACCTTCGGCTCGCGAATCACGAAGAACATGATCGCGCCGAGCACCAGGCCGGGCACGGCCACCAGCGCAAAGACCCAGCGCCACGACACGAAGCCGAGCAGTTGCGTGGCGATGATCGGCGACAGCGCGAGACCGAACAGTGCGAAGCCGCTTTGCTGCAGCCCGAGGTTCAGGCCGCGCCGCCGCGGATGCGACGCATCGGCCGTCGCCGCGAAGCTGGTCGGGCAGAACGAGCCTTCCGCGACGCCCATCAGCCCGCGAATCGCCATCAGGCCGAGCAGCCCGCCCGCGAGCCCCGAGAACCCCGACAGCAGCGAGAACGCGATGATGGCCGGAATCAGCACCTTCCTGCGGCCGATCTTGTCGGAGATGCCGCCCATCAGCGCCGCGAAGATGCCCCACGACAGGCCGAGCACGCCGATGCAGTTGCCGACGTCCTGCGCGGTCAGGTTCAGGTCCTTCATGATCGAAGGAAACAGCGGCGCGATGAGCCAGCGGTCGAGGCCGACCAGCCCGAATCCGAGCGCCAGCAGCGTGACTGCCCTCCACTCGTATGCGGTATCCCACTCGTTTGCTTTCATGTCCGTCTCCGTGGACGCCGGTTCGCCCGCGCGCGCCGCAGCGCCTGCGCGTGGGTCCGGTCCGATGGTTTTTGTGTGCGATGCGAATCGCAATGAAGTGCCGGCCGGCGCCCGGATTCGACGCGTCGAATTCGCCCGGCCGACGTCGCCACGATAGGGGTATGGCCGCGAATCGGGTATGGAACAACCGGCGAACGCGCCATTCGCGAAACGCAAATAATCGGGAACGGCGGGCAGGAAGGACCGGCAGGGAAGCGTCGCGCACGTCGACGCCGTGTTGAAGCGGCGCTCACGCGCGCCGCATCGGGGAATCCCTCATGGACTTGCAAGCGCCCGGATACCACACCACCCGGGAACGCGGGAGGGCGCGCGTCTCATCCGGACAGAAAGGCCCTCGCATCGAATGAGAACCAAATTCCCCAATTTAGCACCAGAATAAAACGTCATTTCATATCAGGCCGAATTACCAGCCAACTTTGGATCCTTTTTCCCTTCTGTCCCCCGTATCATTTCCGTCACCATGCAATGAGCAAGAGACGGAAATGAGCGACACCCACCCGCTGCACTACCTCGACTACGCCGCCACGACGCCGGCCGATCCGCGCGTGATCGACGCGATGACGGCCTGCCTCGGCTTCGACGGCATCTTCGGCAACCCCGCGTCGAGTTCGCACGCCGCCGGCCGGCTGGCGAAAGACAAGGTCGAGCACGCACGCGCGCAAGTCGCCGCACTGATCGGCGCGGATGCCGACGAGATCGTCTGGACGTCGGGTGCCACCGAATCGAACAACCTCGCGCTGAAAGGTTATGCGGAAAACGCGGCCGGCAAGCGCCACCTGATCACGAGCCGCATCGAGCACAAGGCCATCCTCGACACGATGGCCAGCCTGGCGAAGCACGGCTCGCAGGTCACGTTCCTGACGCCCACGCGCGACGGCGAGATCACCGCCGACGCGGTGGCGGCCGCCATCGGCCCCGAGACGGGCCTCGTGTCGCTGATGCTCGTGAACAACGAGATCGGCACGCTGACCGACATCGGCGCGATCGCCCGCCTCGTGCACGCCGCGGGCGCGCTGCTCCACGTCGACGCCGCGCAGGCGCTCGGCAAGACGCCGATCGACGTGCGCGCGCTCGGCATCGACATGATGTCGATGTCGGCGCACAAGGTTTACGGGCCCAAGGGCATCGGCGCGCTATTCGTGCGCCGCGAGATCGCCGATCGCATCGCACCGCAGATTCACGGCGGCGGTCACGAGCGCGGGTTGCGCTCGGGCACGCTCGCGACGCATCAGATCGTCGGCATGGGTGTCGCATGCGCACTCGCCGCCGACAAGCTCGACGGCGAAACCGCACGGATCGCCGCGCTCGGCGCACGCCTGACCGACGCGCTGCTCGCGCTCGGCGACGTCACGCAGAATGCAGCCGCCGCGCGCCGCATCCCGCATACGCTGAGCCTGACCGTGAACGCCCCGGGCTTCTTCCCGTTCATGCTCGGCGAAGCGCTCGCCGTCTCGTCGACCTCCGCGTGCAACTCGACCAGCGGCGCACCGTCGCACGTGCTCACCGCGCTCGGCCTCGATGCGGAAACGGCCGGCCGCACGGTGCGCATCAGCTTCGGCCGCTTCACGACGGAGCAGGACGTCGACTTCGCGATCGCGTGTTTCCGCAAGGCGATCGAGCAGTGCCGCGCGACGGCGGCGAACGGGTTCTCCGCGTCGCGCCAGATCACGCCGGCCGACCTGAAGGCGATCCGCAATGCCGGCTTCCGCTCGGTCATCTGCAACCGGCCCGACGGCGAAGGCGACGATCAGCCGGCGTTCGACGAGATCGCCGCCGCCGCCCGCGAACTGGGCCTCGAGGCACGCTACCTGCCGGTCGAGCGCGACCAGATCGGCGACGCGGAGATCGACGCGTTCGGCGCACTGGTCGACACGCTGCAGAAGCCGGTGCTCGCGTATTGCCGAAGCGGCAGCCGCTCCGGCCTGTTGTGGAATCGCCTGTCCGCGCGACGCACGGCCTGAACCCGCGCACGTCCCCGCTATACCGCGTCACCCGCGTTCACGCACGAAGCCGATGCTGCGTTGCATGACCGCGAGGTGATGCCGGCCAACGCAGCATCAGCCCCCTTCTCCGTCATTCATCCGCGTGTAGATCGCCAGTTTCAGCGCGGGATCGTCGTTCGCCTGAAACGTCGCGTACTCATAGCGCTGCGTGCCGCGTTGCGCATGCACGAGCACCTTCTCGCCGGACACGCCGCTGCGCACGTCGTGTGCGTCCCACCCTTGCGCGAATGCGACGCTGCTCGCATCCGGCGCACGCTTCCGGATTTTCACTACGCCGCCGAAATCTGATAAAGCCGGACGATCCCGCACCCGCGCCGCCCAAGATTCGGCGGCCGATGCGATTCTCCATCGCACCGGCCGCCGCGCTGCCTGCTACGTCACTCGTCCTGCTGTTCCTGCTGCGCCTGCACCTGCCGCTGCTGGATGAACTGTCGCACGTCGCTCATCGTCACACGCCCGGTGTGCTTCGCATCGATCTCGTCGAAGTGCTTCGACACGAAACCCAGGCCGCTGCTCTGCGCCTGCGCCTTCGTCACGGCCGCGCCGTTGCTCAGCACGGTATTGCCGCCAAGCCTTGCGTCGACGCGCTGCTGCGCCTGCTGCTGCAGCGCAGCGCCGGTCGACGGCAACACCGGCGCCGCCCGCGTGGCGGGAAAGAACGGGCCGTCGACGCCGCGCCCACCGTGCGGCAGCTTCACCGGCGCCACCGCTTGCGGCGGCAACGCATAGGCACTGCTCGTCACGGCACCGAGGACGATCAACGGAGACATACGCCGCATCAATTTGATTAGGGACATGATCACTCGCATTCAATGGATGAATAGAGGGTTCCTTTGACAAGGAGTCCGTCGCTCAGGGCGCCGCCGCCAGCGTCGTTCCGGCCGTCGCGCCCGGGACGCTGCCGGTCGGCACGCTCGGCGGATTCTCGTCCGGCCACGGCGGCGGCAGCGTGTGCAGCGTCAGCGCCGTCGGAATCCGCGCGCCCTTGTAGAACGTCTTCAGGTCCCGCTTCATCTCCGGCCGGGCGACGTCGTCCAGGTAGATCATGTGGCCGCCCTGGAAGAAGTTCACCTGCAGCTTCGGATTGAGGCCCTTCACCGTCTGCAACCGCGCGAGTTGCTTCTCGGTGTTGAAGAACGGCGTCGCGAGATCGTGATAGCCATTCTCCGCGAGCACGCGAAGCTTCGGGTTCAACTGCAGCGCACCGAGCAGATCGGGGATCGTGTCGGGCATCGGCTGGCCGTCGTGCGAGAAGTCCCATACGCCGATGATGTTGTCGTTCAGCGGCAGGTACGTCGCGTTCGGCGCGGAGTAGCCGAGGTAATCCGGCATCTGCGTCGCGAGCGCGTTCGTGAACGGCTGCGAGATCAGGATGTCGGACGGGTCGCCGTCATTCTGCAGCCGCGGATCGGAATTCGGCAACGACACGCGTCCGTCATACCGGCCGATCGTCGTGCCGGGCAGCAGGCTCGTGCCGAACGGATTCGCGTTGAAGTAGCCGCGCAGCGCCTGTTGTGTGAGGCTCGACGGGATCGACCACAGCCTGAGCGTCGCATCGCTCGGGAACACCGGCGTGCCGAGCGCATCCGGAATGCCGAGCTGGCTCAACACCCACGACTGCGAGTACTTCTGCAGCTGGTTGTAAATCAGCGTCGTGAACAGTTCCGTCTGCAGTGCGTACAACCCCTGGTTCACCGGCGCCGGCGAGACCTGGTTGAAATACGCCGCGACCGCCGCATAGCCCGGCAGGTAACCGGCCACCGTATCGGTTTCGAGCAGCAGCCCTTCCGTCGACTGCGTGATCGCCACCGCTTCCACCGCATCCGCGAAGTAGTTCAGGATGGCTGACTGCAGCACGATGCCCGTCAGGTGCACGCCGGCCGATTCGAGCGCGAGCGCCAGCATGTCGGTACGCGGCGTGCCGTACGATTCGCCGTACAGATAAATCGGCGACGTGCCGCGACTGTTGACGTTCAGGTAGCGCTGGATGAAATCGCGCATGATGTTCACGTCCGCATCGGAACCCCAGTACTTCTGGTTGGTGTTCGGCAACACGGCTTCCGACAGCCCCGTTCCGGGCGGGTCGATGAACACGAGGTCGGTGGTGTCGATCAGGCTCTCGGCATTGTCGACGAGCGGATAGTTCGGCCAGGTGGTGCCGAACCCGGGATCGGGCGTGGCCACCCGTGTCGGCGCGAACGAGCCGAGCCGCAGCCAGATCGACGACGAGCCGGGGCCGCCGTTATAGACGAACGTGACGGGGCGCGGCTTGCCGTTGGTGCTCGGCGCGGTGTACGCGACGTACGACATCGACGCTTCCGCATTGCCGTTCGCATCCTGCGCGGTCAGGTGGCCGGTGGTCGTCGTGTAGTTGACCGTCGTGCCGCCGGATTTCCACTGGTAATGCATGACGGCCGCTTTCTCGGATACCTGCGCCGCGGCGAGACCGTCGGTCGCGTTCATCGAGTAGGCGACGGGGTCGATGTACGGCTGGTTGGCCGCCGGCGCCTGATTGCCGGCCGCTTGCGCGCTGGCCTGCTGGCTGGCCGTGGCCTGCGCGAGGCTCGACGCGCCGACGGACGACGAATCGTCGCCGCCGCAGGCCGCGAGCGCCAGTGTCATGACGGTCACTACGCCCAGCCCGGCCATCCGGCCGTGACGAGCACGGCGGCTGCCGGTACAGCTCCTGTCTGGTTTCATCTCTGTCCTTTGGTTCGGATACCGCTTCACAAAGGCCGCCTTCGCCGACGAGACGCGCAGCAACACCCGCCACTCGCGCAAAAGGCGGTTGGGATCGGACTGCTTCAAGAGACTGAACGTGATACAGACACAGCAAACTGCTGGCGAGAATCGTGCTTGAACCGCCCCCTGCAGTTTGGACTTCTATTCTGATTACCGAAATTTACGACATCGACAAAATAGGCGGTGCTGCGCCGCGTTGTCAAAGATCATTCGGATATTAAAAATCCCGCAATGATGCGAAGGGCGGACAGTGTCTGGTATTTGAAAGAAAACGGAATTATTCGTGCAAGCTGCGCTTTATCGGTAATACCGGGCCGAATATTTTACTTTTCTCGCATAACCCGGAAGCCCCGCCTGCATTGACTCGACGATGACGAAACCTTCAGATCGACAGGATTTTTCTTTCATTTTTATTATCCGTGATCGATTAATACAGCACGGCAGCCTTCATCCATCACGCCAGGATTCGATTCGCTTCAACCTTTCTTCAATCGCCATGCTGATACGCGCCGCATCGTCCATAAAATACCGATTCCATTAATTTCAATCCGGCTTGACGGCATTATTTACTCGATATCCGGCCGGCATTTCCGGGCGGATGACGACATGCGGCGTCGCCGCACGTCGTCGGTTGCGGCACGTCGATTGTCGATTATTTCTTGCCGCCCGGGAGCGCGATATCGATCAGCACCGGATCGTGATCCGACGAACGATAGGCGTCCGGTGCATAGAACGTCTTCTGCTGTTCGGCCGACTTGTACGCGAGCGTGTACTGCAGCGCGAGCGGCTCGTCCGCGTTGATGTGCCATTCGTGCACGGCCTTCACGTGCGAGGCGAGCGGCAGCGTCGCGAGCGCGTGATCGAGATAGCCGGCTTCGCCGTTGTACACGTAGCTGTACGCATTCGCGCCAATCCAGCGCGCGACGAGGTTGCGGTAGCCGCGCGATTCGAGCGCGCGGATCGGGTCCTCGTACGTATAGCTGTTGAAGTCGCCGATCAGCAGCACGCCCTGGCCCGCGACGCCCGTCGGGTTGCCGGCCAGCCAGTCGGCCAGTTTCGTCGCCGCGCGCGTGCGCGTCGGGTTCCAGCAACCCTGGCCGTCGCCCTGGTCGAGATCGTCGTTCGCGGCGTCCGGGCAGTTCTTCGACTTCAGGTGATTGACGGCCACCGTCAGCGTCTGCTTGTTGCCGTCGACCAGGCGGAACGACTGCGCGAGCGGCTGGCGGTTCTTGTCGTCGATTGCAAGCGTCGCCGCGCGGCCGACCGGTTCGACCTTGCGGCTGTCATAGATCATCGCGACCGCGATCGCGTCGCCGCCGAGGCGCGACGAGCCGGGATCGACGACGCGCCAGTGGCTGCCGAGCTTCGCCGCGAGCTGACGCACCGCGCTCAGTTCGCCGTAGCCGTTGTTCTGGATTTCCATCAGCCCGATCACGTCGGCATCGATCGCCTTCAGCGCGCTGACGATCTTCGCTTCCTGACGCTGGAATTCCTGGAACGTCTTCGCGCCGCGGTTGTTCGGATCGTCGAAGCCGCCGCCGAGCCCGTTGCCGTTGAAATAGTTGAGCACGTTGAACGACGCGACGCGCAGGTTCGACTTCGGATCGCGCGCGGGCGCGTTGGTGCGCGGATTCGGACGCGTGTCGAACGCCGGCACGGCCGCGCCGGGCAGCGGCTGCACGCGCCACGCGCCGTAACGCACTTCGAGCACGCCTTCGACGTCGCGCACGGTGTAGCCCGCGCGCAGCGTGTTCGCGGCCGACAGGCCCGGTGCCGGATACGGCACGGTCGCCGGGTTCTGCTTGTTCGAGCCGTCGTCGAGGATCAGGCGGTTGCGTGCGTTCGCATCGATCTGCGTCTGCGCCTGCGCGGGCGGCACGACGCTCGTCGGCGTACGCAAGCGGCCGTTGCTGAGCATCACGCTGCCGTAGCGGCCGAGCTCGTAGTTGTCGGTCACGTTCAGCGTCTGCGGCAGGCGCACGCGCATCCCTTCGTACGCGGCGAACGCGTTCGGGCTGTCGACCGGCAGCGTGAGCGTCGCGGGCGTGACCGTCTGGCCGTTCGCGCACACCGCGATCGCCCCCGACAGCGTCAGTTGCGTCTGGCCGTATTTCTCCTCGACCTTGCCCGTCACGTGCACGAGATCGCCGGCCTTCGCGCGCGCTTTCGGCGCATAGACGAACAGGCCTTCGGACACGCCCGGCTGGTTGCGGCGTTGCGCGTCGGCCTGCTGGACGAAGAAGCCGCCGAAGCCGTCCGTGCCGCCGAAATCGGCGGTGACGACCGCCTCGACCGACACGTTCTGGCCGGCGAGCGGCGACGGTGCGCCCGGCCCCTGGATATCGGCGATCGGCGTCGTGCTGCCGCCGCAGTTCGGGCTGACGGGAGCGGCAAATACCGGCGCGGCAAGCGTCGGAAGCAACAATAGCGGGGCAAACAGGCGGTTTGTCGAGCGCATGACGGGGAATCCCGGTTGTGAGGGTGGCGAAAGCTTAGCGGCGCTCAATGACAGTTTTTGGTAATGAACAGACAGGCCGACGTAATGCCCGTCATCCCGCCGCGATCCCCACCGATCGCATGTTTGGGCCCGGAAATGCGGGGCAATCGGCTGGCAGGAACGCCTCCGTGCTCCGGACGATTCCCCCGCGCCGTCGCCGCCGCATCGCCGCGCTAGGCCGTTCCCGGCAACGCGCTCGATACGAGCACGGCCGCCACCATCAGCACGCCGCCGAGCACGACCGCCTCGATCCGCAACACGGCGCCAAACCGTTTCAACGAGACGGCCGGCATCGCGGCAGCCGGGTCCCGCAGCGCGGCCAACAGCTTCGGCATCCCGAAGAAGCGGTTATGGCTGCCGAGCGCCGCTGCGATCAACACGAGCGAAAGCTTCAGCAGCAGGATCTGCCCGTACGTCGACACGAGCAGGTTGGCCGGCGTATCGACGCCGCGCCACCCGTTGTACGCGCCGGTCGCGAACAGCACGACCAGCGCATACGTCGACGCATCGGACAGCGACTGCACGAACGATGCGCCCGTCGCGCGTTCGCTCGCGGGCATGCCGGCGAGTCGCGGCATCACGCCGAATGCCGTCACGAGCACGAGCCCGACCCACGCGCTGATCGCCAGCAGATGCAGCCAGTCGATCCACACGGGCACGCTGAACAGGCCTGCGTCCACCGGATGCCCGCCGTTGCTGCGCGCAAGCGCAACGCAGGCAAGCGCGGCCCACATCGCGAACGGAAAACGCGTGTCGTTCGCGCGCCTGACGAACGCCAGCAGCACGACGACGAGCATGAACACGGCGCCGGCCAGCCATGCATGACCGAAGCCCGTGCCCGCGAGCATCGCGCGGACGGCCGGCCCCGCTTCGAACAACGGCACTTCGCTCATCAACGCGCAGTGCGCCCAGAACGCGGTGACGCTCGCGAGCAGCGACACGGCGGACGCGATCCGCAGCGTCGCGACGAGCCGTCGCCCGATCCCGTGCTGCCATGCCGACGCGCCAAGCCCGAGCCAGCGGCCGCCGAGCAGCGCACCGACGACGACGGCGAACCCCGCATTCTGGATCGCTACCGCCACGAGCCGCAGCAGGCCGACGATACCGTCGTTCATCCTTTCACCCGGAACGTATAGGTGCCCTTCGTGCGATGCGCGTCGGCGGTCATCGCCACCCATTGCACCGTGTATGCGCCGGGCGCGAGCCTCGGCATCGCGACCGTCATCACGCGCGGGTTCGACGCATCGACCTTCGCCTTGTCCTGCGTGACGGCATTGCCGTTCGCGTCCGACACCTTCACCGAGCTGAATGCCGGTTCGAGGTCTTCGTTGAACGCGAGCCGCACGGTGTCGGGCGCCACGTCGACCGTGCTGCCCGTCGCCGGTGCGGCGCTTTCCAGCTTGCCGTGCGCCGAGGCCGCGACAGGCGCGGCCGCGAGGATCGCGCCGGCCGCGGCAAAGCCGGCCAGCCGCTTGAGCATCGTGATCGTCATGTTCGCGCTCCGCGTCACGGCTTCTTCAGTTCGACGACGGTCAGCGCGCCGCCCACCTCTTCGGCGACGAAGTCGATCTTGTCGCCGGCCTTGACCTGGGACAGCATCGCCGGGTCCTTCACCTTGAACACCATCGTCATCGCCTCCATCCCGAGGTTCTCGAGCGGGCCGTGCTTGATCGTCAGCTTGCCCGCGGCCGCATCGACCTTGCGAACTTCGCCGTGCGACATGCGCTGCGCCGCGTCGGCGCCCTGCTTCGCGCCGCCGCTCATGTCCATGCCGGCCATGTCGCCGGCCGCGTACGACGCGGCGGAAAACGCCAGCGCGCAACCCGTTGCCATCAAAACCAGTCCCTTCTTCATCGTGTCGACTCCCGTGTGAGTGAATGGAAACCGGCGGCCGCATACGCACGGCCGCCGCATGCTGCTGCTCAACCGTCCGGCAATTCGCCGGTGTATGCGTAGGCGACGGTGCCCTTCGGATGCCGGAACCAGCCCGGATCGCGATAGTCGGTGCGGCCGAGCCCCTGCCGCACCTTGCAGACCGTGAACATGCCGCCCATCTCCAGCGGCCCGAACGGGCCCGTGCCCGTCATCATCGGCAGCGTGTTGTCGGGCAACGGCATTTCCATCCCGCCCATCGCGCCGCCCGTGCTGCCCATCGCCATGTAGTCGGGCACGAGCTTGCCGATACGCTGCGCGAGATCCTTCTGCGGCACGCCGATCAGGTTCGGCACCTGGTGGCCCATCGCATTCATCGTGTGGTGCGACTTGTGGCAGTGGAACGCCCAGTCGCCCGGACGATCGGCGGTGAACTCGATCGCGCGCATCTGCCCCACCGCGACATCGGCCGTCACTTCGGGCCAGCGCGCGGCCGGTGGAATCCAGCCGCCGTCGGTGCCGGCCACTTCGAAGCTGTAACCGTGCAGGTGGATCGGATGGTTCGTCATCGTCAGGTTGCCGAAACGAATCCGCACGCGGTCGCCGGCGCGCACCGGCAACGGATCGATGCCCGGGAACACGCGGGAATTGAAAGTCCACATGTTGAAGTCGGTCATCTCGTTCACGCGCGGCGTGTAGCTGCCCGGGTCGATGTCGTACGCGGCGAGCAGAAACACGAAATCGCGATCGACCGGCATCGTGCCGCGATCCTTCGGGTGCACGATGAACATGCCCATCATCCCCATCGCCATCTGCACCATCTCGTCGGCGTGCGGGTGATACATGAAGGTGCCGTGCGCTTCGAGCTGGAACTCGTAGACGAAGGTCTTGCCGGGCGGGATGTGCGGCTGCGTGAGGCCGCCGACGCCGTCCATCCCGTTCGGCAGCCGCAGCCCGTGCCAGTGGATCGTCGTATGCTCGGGCAGCCGGTTGGTCACGAAGATGCGCACCTTGTCGCCTTCGACGGCCTCGATCGTCGGGCCCGGCGACTGGCCGTTGTAGCCCCACAAGTTCGCGTTCATGCCGGGCGCCATCTCGCGCACGACGGGCTCGGCCGTCAGGTGGAACTCCTTCCAGCCGTTCTTCATCCGCCACGGCAGCGACCAGCCGTTCAGCGTCGCGACGGGTGTGTACGGGCGGCCGTTCGGCGGCACGAGCGGCGGCTGCGTGCCGGTCTTCGCCATCGTGGGCGCTTCGGGCAGCGACGCGGCGCCGGCCTTGCTGACCATCGCCGCACCGAGCAGCGCGGCGCCCGAGCCGCTGAGAAATTGTCGACGGGACACCATGTCAATGACCTTCCGGATGCGTTTGCGTCGCGGGCGCCGGTGGCGCCGCGGGAGTGGAGACCGGCTGCGCGGCAGCGTCGGCCCTGGGCGTGGTTTCGGGTGCCGGTTCGGCGGCATTCGCCGCGCGCGGCGCAGCGCCTGACGACGGCAAGCGCCCGCCGACGGCCATCTGCAGATCGGTTTCGGCGAGCCAGTAGTCCTTCAGCGCATCGATGTAGCCGTTGACCGCGCCGACCTGCTCGCGCGCGTCGGCCAGCAGTTCGAACACGCTCGCGAGCATCCCGTTGTAGCGCAGCAGCAGTTCGTCGGAGATCGTCTTGCGCAGCGGCACGACTTCGTCGCGATAGTGGGTCGCGACGTCGTAGCTCGTCACGTACGCCGCGTACGATTCGCGCACTTCGGAGCGCGCGTCGATCGCCGTTTTCGCGAGCCGGTTCGCCGACTGCATGTAGAGGGCCTCGGCGCGCGCGACCTTCGCGCCGCCCCAGTCGAACAGCGGAATCTCGACGCTGATTTCGTAGCCGTGCTCGTGGCCCTTGCCGGTTTCGTAGTTGTTCACGTAGCCGAGATCGACCGCGTTGACGAAGCGTGTCGCCTTGCTCAGGCCGAGCGACGACGCGACGCCCTGCGTCTGCAGCTTCGCGGCCTGGATGTCGAAGCGGTTGCTCATCGCGAAGCGTTCGAGATCGGGCAGGTTCGGGCGCGCTTTCGGCAGGTCGGGCAAGCGCTCGGGCAGCGCGTACCGCGTGCGCTCGCCCCACAGCCCCATCGCGCGCGTGAGCTTCTCGCGTGCGGCCAGCGCCTGCTGGCGCGCCTTCGCGTGCAGCGCGACCGCGTCCGCCTGGAACGCCTGTTCGCGCGCGTAATCGAGGCGGCTGAAGTTGCCGGCCTGCCGCATGCGTTGCGCGAGTTCGGCGGCCGCGCTCGCGGCGTCGCGCACCTGCTGCGCATAGTTCGCGGCCTGCCCGGCGGCGACGGCTTCCACGTAGGCGCGGCGCGCGTAGGCCGCCACCTTCAGCATCGCATCGGCCGTTTCGAGCCTGGTCTGCTCGAAGCGGCGGCGTTCGATGTTCGTCGCGAGCGGCATCGTCAGCAGTGCGAATACGTTCGCCGACAACGTGCGACCGAGCGTCAGTTCGCCGTCGCCGGCGCGCGTGCGGCTGAATGCGAAGCGCGGGTTCGGCAGCCGGCCGGCCTGCACGAGGTCGGCCTCCGACAGTCCGAGTTCGGCGTACGACGCCTGCAGGCCGCGGTTGTTCAGCAGCGCGACCTGCACCGCATCGTCCATCGACAGCGGCCTGGCCAGCAGTTCCTGCGTCCGCCTGTCGACGGCCTCGCGGTCGGCATCGGTCCTGACGACCACCGCGTCTTTCCCGATGCGTTCCGATGCGGCGGACGACACGGCGTCGAAACCGCCGTCCTTCGAAAACGTCGTACAGCCCGCAAGGAACGCCAGCGCGACCGCGGCCGCACCGATCCTCGGCGATATCGCCAGGTTCGTCATCGCGCGGCCCCTCCGTGCGTCGCATGCGCGCCGTCGTTGCGCGCCGCATTGCCGGGCTTCGCGGGCCGCTCCGTCACGTCCCTGTTCAGTTGTTTCCAGCCGGGGCCTTCGTCGTCGCGATACGGCCGGTAGCCGTCGAACGCGGACGTCACGGTGACGTCCGGCACCGACGCGGCGGCGTCCGCCGGATCGGGCAACGGGGTTTGCGCAGGCGCGAGCGACGGCATGAAGGCCGCCGCGCTCAACAGCGCCGCAGTGATCAGTCGCATGAAAATATCTCGTCGTGAGTCGTCCGGCGGACCGGGTGCGGCCGCCAGCGTGAATTGCAGGTCGCGGCCTGTCGGCCACGGGCGGGAACTAGACGGGTATCGCGCGAGGCGGCCGGTCGATGCCGCCGGTCAGGAACGACACGCCGCCGGCCGATGGGGGAGGCGCGGCGATCGCGACGCCGACGCTCGTGACGGCGGGCACCGCCCCGGCACCCGACATGCCCGTGCCGAAGCAGCACGACACGCACGCGGAACACGACGACGCATGCCGCGCGTGACCGTCATGATCGTGACGGCCCTCCTGCGCGTGCGGGGCCGCCTCCGCCAGCATGACGGCAGCGCCCGCGCACTGCATCGACACAGCCGCGAACGACTGGATCGGCAGGCTCAGCGCCAGCAGCACGACGACGAGGAATTTGCGCCAATACGACATGGATGCGGAATCGGGCAGGCAACGACCGGTTGGGCCGGCGCGGCGCCGCGACGGCGCGCTCCGGGGACAAGACGGCTGCAGGTTATCGCCGCCGCGGTGACGACGACATGGCCGAAACATGACCGGATTTTCATGAAACGCGGGTGACGCGGCGCCTGGGCGATGCATGACAATCCCGTCATCCGGCGGTCATCGTTCGCGCACGCGCGGCACCTTAAGCTCAGGCGTTACACTGACCGGCTGGAAATACGGACAACCTGCCCCACCATGCGGATACTGATAGTCGAAGACGAACCCAAGATGGCGTCGTACCTCCGCAAGGGGCTGATGGAGGCGAGCTACACGGTCGACATCGCGGAAAACGGCCAGGACGGGCTGTTCCTCGCGCTGCACGAGGATTTCGACCTCGTCGTGCTCGACGTGATGCTGCCGGCGCTGGACGGCTTCGAGGTGCTCAGGCGGCTGCGTGCGCAGAAGCAGACGCCCGTGCTGCTGCTCACGGCCCGCGACGCGATCGAGGACAAGGTGGCCGGGCTCGAACTCGGCGCCGACGACTACCTGCTCAAGCCGTTCGCGTACGCCGAATTCCTCGCGCGCATCCGCTCGCTGCTGCGCCGCGCGCCGCGCAACGCGCGCGACATCCTGCTCGTTGCCGATCTCGAGATCGACCTGCTCAAGCGCCGCGTGCGGCGCGCCGACACCCGCATCGACCTGACCGCGCAGGAATTCGCGCTGTTGCAGCTGCTCGCCGAACGCGAAGGCGAAGTGCTGACCCGTACGTTCATCACGTCGCAGATCTGGGACATGAATTTCGACAGCGACACGAACGTCGTCGATGCGGCAATCAAGCGGCTGCGCGCGAAGATCGACAACGCATATGAGAAGAAGCTGATCCACACGATCCGTGGCATGGGTTACGTGCTCGAGGATCGCTCGTGAGCGCGAGCCCGGCTTCGTATTCGCTGCTGCGGCGCCTGACGCTCGCGTTCGCCGTCGTCGCCGCGCTCGTATTCGCGCTGACCGGCGCATACCTGTACCGCTCGCTGTCCGCCGAACTCACGCGGCGCGACGACATCGAGATCTCCGGCAAGCTCAACCAGTTCCTGCAGCTCGCGCACGCGAGCGGATCGACAGCCGCGCTGCGCGCCGATCCGGCCGTGTTCCATGAAGTGCTGCTGTCGCACCCCGGGGTCTATCTCGGCATCTACGATGCGCAGGACCGCCCGCTCGTCGAGCACTCCGACGCGGCCGGCAACACGCTGGCGTCGGTGATCACGGCACCGCATCCAGCCGATGGCGCCGCCGGGCCGTTCTCCTGCTCGCCATCGGGCATCGGCACGTCCCGCTGCGTGTATGCGCGTGCAACGCTGCCGTCCGGCGAAGCGATCCAGGTCGCGCTCGCACGCACGGCGACCGATCGCCAGTCGCTGCTCGAAAGCTATCGCGTCGACATCTGGCTCGCGGCGGCCGTCGGCGCGCTGCTGGTCGGCGCACTCGGCTACGCGGTCGCATCGCGCGGCCTGCGCCCGGTCGAGAGCCTCGGCCGGCAGACGTCGCGCATCGAGGCGCACAACCTGAACGCGCGCCTCGACGCGCGCGGCGGCCCCGTCGAGCTGCGCGAACTCGCGACGTCGGTCAACCGGATGCTCGACCGCCTCGAACGCGCGTTCGTGCGGCTGTCGCAGTTCTCGTCCGATCTCGCGCACGACATGCGCACGCCGCTCGCGAACGTGATCAGCTCGTCGCAGGTCACGCTGTCGCGTGCCCGCACGACCGAGGAATACGAAACGCTGATCGATTCGAACATCGAGGAATGCGAGCGGCTGCAGCGGATGATCGAGAACATGCTGTTTCTCGCGCGCACCGACAATGCGCGTCAGCACCTGAAAACCGCCGAGCTGGACGCCGGCAGCGAGTTGCGCCGGCTCGCGTCGTATTTCCAGGCGCTGGCCGACGAAGCCGGCGTGCGCATCGACGTGCGCGGCGAAGCACCGGTCGTCGCGGACGCGACGCTGTTCCGGCGCGCGGTGAGCAACCTCGCATCGAATGCGCTCGAACACGCGCAAGTCGCGTCGGCGATCGAACTGGCCGTTTCGGTGCAAGGGAATGATGCGGTCGTCGAGGTCACGAATCGCGGCGCCGCGATTCCGCCCGAACAGGTCGAACGGATCTTCGAGCGCTTCTACCGCATCGATTCGTCGCGGCACGGCGCGGCGCGCAACGCGGGGCTCGGGCTCGCGATCGTGAAGTCGATCATGGAATTGCATCGCGGCAAGGTGGAGGTCGCGAGCCGTGACGGGCGCACGACGTTCGCGCTTTATTTTCCGCGCGGCACGCACGGGTAATCCGCCCGCCCGCTCACGCGTCCGTTCCGCGCCGCAGCTTCGCCTCGCGGCGCGACCGGTCATTCAGTATCTGGTGCCGGCGGTGATCGGTCATCTTCTTCCAGTCGCGCGCCTCGTCGCGCGTGCGCAGGCAGCCGGCACAAAAGCCCGTCCGGCCGTCGAACGCGCACCGGTCGATACACGGCGATTTCACGGCCACGATCAGGCCGCCTTCGCACGCGTCGTCACTTCGACGGTCACGTGGGACACGCCGTCGAAGCGCGCGACGAGCGCATGGTAGAAACGCGCATCGCGCGCGGTATCGCCGGTTTCGACCGACACGATCGCGCTCATGTGCCCCGGGCCCACGCGCCACACATGGAGATCGTTGACCTTGTCGCCAAGCGCCTCGATCGCGCGGCGGACGTTGTCCGTCAGCTTGCGATCGACGTTGACGTCGAGCAGGATGCCGCCCGTGTCGCGCATCAGCCCGTAGGCCCAGTTGGCGATCACCAGCGCGCCGACGATCCCCGCGAGCGGATCCATCCAGACCCAGCCGAACGCCCGCGCGAGCAGCAGGCCGACGATAGCCAGCACCGACACGGCCGCGTCGGCGATCACGTGAACGTAGGCGGACCGGATGTTGTGGTCGCGATGCGCCGCCGCGAGCGAGCCGTGGTCGTGATGCGCGTGATGCGCGTGATGCGCGTGATGCGCGTCGTCATGGTCGTGATCGTGGACATGCGCATGACCATGCCCGTGATGATGATCGCCGCTCAGCAGCCACACGCTGGCGAGATTCACCGCGAGCCCGAGCACCGCGATCGGAATCGCTTCGCCGAAATGGATGGGCACCGGAGACAGAAGGCGCGCGATCGCCTCGTAGCCGATCAGCAGCGCGATCATCGCGAGCACGATCGCGCTCGTGAACCCGGCCAGATCGCCGAGCTTGCCGGTGCCGAACACGAAGCGCGGATCGTCCGCATGCCTGCGTGCGTAGGTGTAGGCCAGCGCCGCGATCAGCATCGCGCCCGCATGCGTCGACATGTGCAGCCCGTCGGCGACCAGGGCCAGCGAGCCGAACAGCGTGCCGCCGACGATTTCGGCGATCATCATCGCCGTGCACAGGCCGATGACCATCCAGGTCTTCCGCTCGTTCCGCGCGTGCGCGGCGCCGAGAAACGCATGGCTGTGCCAGCCGTCGGCGGCACTCCCCTCGAGTTTGCTCATGTTCCGATCCGGTTACTTGAAATAACTGTGGACGACGTCGATGAGCTGCTCGGTCGCGCTGCCTTCATGCGCGTCCGGCGTGTCCGCGTCGACGAGATGCGACCGGATGTGGTCTTCCAGCACGACGGCCAGCAGGCCGTTCATCGCGCCGCGGCAGCTCGTGATCTGCTGCAGCACATCGTTGCAGCCGCGCTCGTCCTCGAGCGCGCGCTCGATCGCCTCGACCTGACCCTTGATACGGCGCACGCGGTTCAGCAGCTTCTGTTTGTCGCGAACGGTATGACTCATCGATGGCTCCTGTATAGGGTAGGGGAGTATATCTCCACGACAGTTTCCCCATAGGGTGGAGGGAGACATTTTTTCGAGATGAAGGCTTGTCGAAAGCAACCCGCTCGGCTAGACTGCCCTTCGTCTTTGGGGAGTAGCCTGCTTTCCGTCCCCCGGAAAGCGAACGCGTCAACACACTCGGCCTGCGGCCGTGGCGCGTTCGGCCTGATCGGCTTGGCGAGACCATGGGCGCATCGCGTCGTTCCTGGTCGGACGGCGGCGGATGCGCCATGGTTCGTCAGCGTCCGACCACGGAGTCCCCATGTTCCTCCCCGCTCTCTCCCCATACGCCACCGTTGCCCGCGGAGGTGCCGCATGACGTTCATGTTCCTCGAACTGGCGTTCATGCTGATCGTCATCCTCGTCGCGGCCGAAGTCTTCACCAATGCGCTCGAACATCTCGGCGAACGCCTGAAGATTTCCGAAGGCGTGACCGGTTCGCTGTTCGCGGCCGTCGGCACGGCGCTGCCCGAAACGATGGTGCCGCTGCTCGCGCTGGCCGGCGGCACCGCGAACCAGGCCGTGAACGAGGAAATCGGCGTCGGCGCGATCCTCGGCGCGCCGCTGATGCTCGCGACGCTCACCACGTTCCTGATGACGCTCGCCGTGATCCGCTCGCGCGGGTTGCGCGGCACGATCGCGCCGGAACGCACGGGCTTCGTGCGCGACATGAACTACTTCCTCGCCGCGTTCTCGCTGGCGACCGCCGCGATGTTCGTCCCGCATCACAACTGGGCCGTGCGCGCGCTGCTCGCCGCGATGCTCGTCGGCCTCTACGTGATGTACGTCGTGATGACGTTCCGCGCGTCGACCCGGCTCGTCGATGCCGGGCACGGCACCGAGGCGCCGCATGCGATGTTCCTGTCGCGCGCGGGCCTGCCGACCAACCTCGCGACGATCGCGCTGCAACTGCTGATCGGCGTCGCGCTGCTGGTCGGCGGGGCGAAGGGCTTCATTCACGGCGTGGAAGGCGTGTCGCATGCGCTCGGCATCTCGGCGCTGCTGCTGTCGCTGATCATCGTGCCGATCGCGACGGAGCTGCCGGAGAAGGTCAACAGCGTGCTGTGGATCCGCCGCAGGAAGGACACGCTCGCGTTCGGCAACATTACCGGCGCGATGGTGTTCCAGGGCACGCTGCTGCCGGCGATCGGCATCATGCTGACGCCGTGGGAGCCGCGCCCCGAAGTGCTGACCGGCGTGATCATCACGCTCGCGGCGGCCGCGTGGCTGCGCGTCAACGCGCGGACGCGCGGGCTCGCGATCTGGGCACTGCTCGCGAACGGCGCGGGGTATGCGGGTTATCTGGTCCTGACGCTGACACGCTGAATGCGCCGATGCGTGGACCGGGCGCGCCGGCCGACGGACACGTCGGCGCGGCGCACTTCACTGCGCAGATGCGGGCGACCGCCGCACCTGCCGACGACGGTCAGGAACCCTTGACGAGCTTGACGATCGTCAGCGTGCCGTCGACCTTCTCGATCCGCACCTTGACCTTGTCGCCCGCCTGCGCGTGCGCGAGCATCGCCGCATCCTTCGCCTTGAACGCCATCGTCATCGCCGGCATCCCGACGTTGTCGAGGGCGCCGTGCTTTAGCGTGATCCTGCCGCTCGCGGCATCGACCTTCTTCACCTCGGCGTCGGTCAGCGCGGCATGCGAATCGGCCGCGCCGTCCGGCGCCATCTTCATGCCGGCCATGTCCATGCCCGACATCTCGCCGGCGGCAAACGCCGGTATGGCGGCAGCGCCGAGCGCGACAACGGCGGTTGCGGTGGCGATCAATTGATTCATCTTCATCGTGATTCTCCGGTTGGGATGGGTGGCACGTTCGTGCCGGAAGGAACTGCATCGGAATGCCGCGCCCGGCCCGCGCCGTACGCACGACGGCGCTGAAGCAGGAGCCACGCGGCGGGAATGACGAACATCGACAGCAGCGGCGCCGTGACCATGCCGCCGACCATCGGCGCGGCGATGCGCTGCATGACTTCGGAGCCGGCGCCATGGCCGACCATGATCGGCACGAGACCGGCGAGCACGACGGCGACCGTCATCGCCTTCGGTCGCACACGCAGCACCGCGCCCTCGCGGATCGCGTCGAGCAGCAGCGCATCGGTCAGCGGTTCGCCGCCGTCGAGCCGGCGCTGCAGCGCGCCTTTCAGGTACAGCAGCATCACGACGCCGAATTCGGCGGCCACGCCGGCCAGCGCGATGAAGCCCACCGACGTCGCGACCGACACCGCATGACCGAGCGCCCACACGAGCCAGAAGCCGCCGACCAGCGCGAACGGCACCGTCGACATCAGCAGCAGCGCATCGGCCACCGAGTCGAACGTGAGGAGCAGCAGCACGAAGATCACGACGAGCGTGACGGGCACCACGGTACGCAGCGTCGCCGCCGCGCGTTCGAGATACTCGAACTGGCCCGACCACGCGATCGAATAGCCGGGCGGCAACGCGACCCGTTGCGCGACGGCCCGCTGCATCGCGCGGACGGCCGTGCTCAGGTCGACGCCGCGCAGATCGACGTACACGTAGCCGGACAGCCGCGCGTTCTCGCTGCGGATCATCGGCGGCCCGTCGGCGATGCCGATGCGCGCGACATCGCCGAGGCGGATCTGCGCGCCGCGCGCGGTGACGACCGGCAGTTGCCGCAGGTTCTCGAGCGAATCGCGGATCTCGCGCGGATAGCGGAGGTTGATCGGGAAACGCTCGCGCCCCGCGACCACTTCGCCGACATCGTCGCCGCCGACCGCCGACGACACGACCGACTGGATGTCGGCCACCGACAATCCGTAGCGCGCGGCCGCGAGCCGGTCGATATCGACGTCGATGTAGCGGCCGCCGTTCAGCCGTTCCGCGAGCGCGGACGTCACGCCTGGCACGCGCTTCACGGCCGCCTCGACCTGCGTCGCGATCGCGTCGATGCCTGCCAGGTCCGGCCCGGAAATCTTCACGCCGACCGGCGTCTTGATCCCGGTGGACAACATGTCGAGCCGGTTGCGGATCGGCGGCACCCACACGTTCGACAAGCCCGGCACCTTCACCGTCCGGTCGAGTTCGTCGACGAGTTTCTCCGGCGTCATGCCGGACCGCCATGTGCTGCGCGGCTTGAAGCGGATCGTCGTCTCGAACATCTCGAGCGGCGCGGGATCGGTGGCCGAATCGGCCCGACCCGACTTGCCGAACACCGTGTCGACCTCGGGCACGGTCTTGATCAGCCGGTCGGTCTGCTGCAACAGTTCGCCCGCCTTGTCGGCCGAGATGCCCGGCAGCGCGGTCGGCATGTACAGCAGGTCGCCTTCGTCGAGCGGCGGCATGAATTCGCTGCCGAGCCGCGACAACGGCACGGCCGTCAGCACGAGCGCGACAACCGCGATACCGATCGCGAACCACGGGCGCCGCAGCGTCGCCTCGAGCAGCGGCCGGTACAGGCGGATCAGCACGCGGTTGATCGGGTTCGCGTGCTCGTGCGGAATGCGGCCGCGCACGAGATAGCCCATCAGCACGGGCACCAGCGTCACCGACAATCCGGCGGCCGCGGCGATCGTGTAGGTCTTCGTGAACGCCAGCGGCGCGAACAGCTTGCCCTCCTGCCCTTCCAGCGAAAACACTGGAACGAACGACAGCGTGATGATCAGCAGCGAGAAAAACAGCGCGGGCCCGACTTCCGCGGCCGACGCCGCGACCAGCTCCCAGCGGCGCGCGGCAGTCGGCGGCTCGCCCGGATGCGCGTGGTCGTACGCTTCCAGATGCTTGTGCGCGTTCTCGATCATCACGATCGCCGCGTCGATCATCGCGCCGATCGCGATCGCGATCCCGCCGAGCGACATCAGGTTCGCATTCACGCCCTGGTAACGCATCACGATGAACGCGGCCAGTACGCCGAGCGGCAGCGACAGGATCGCGACGAACGCGCTGCGCAGATGGAACAGGAACACCGCGCAGACGATCCCGACGATGACGAATTCCTCGATCAGCTTGTCCTTCAGGTTGCCGACCGCGCGCTCGATCAGTTGTGATCGGTCGTAGGTCGTGACGATGTCGACGCCGGGCGGCAACGAACGCTTCAGGCCGGCGAGCTTCGCCTTCACCGCGTCGATCGTCGTCAGGGCGTTCTTGCCCGAGCGCATCACGACGACGCCGCCCGCCACTTCGCCCTGCCCGTTCAACTCGGCGATCCCGCGCCGCATCGCCGGGCCGACCTGGATGTGCGCGACGTCGCCGAGCAGCACCGGCGTGCCCGCGTCGTCGGTACGCAGCACGACGCGGTGGAAGTCGTCGAGCGTGCGCAGGTAGCCGGACGAACGCACCATGTACTCCGACTCGGCCAGCTCGACGACCGAGCCGCCGGATGCCTGGTTGGCCTTGCCGAGCGCATCCGCGACCGCCGCCTGCGTGATGCCGTAGGCACGCAACTTGTCGGGATCGAGGACGACCTGGTACTGGCGCACCATGCCGCCGATGCTCGCGACTTCCGAGACGTCCGGCACGGCCTTCAGCTCGAACTTCAGGAACCAGTCGTTGAGCGCGCGCAGTTGCCCGAGATCGTGACGGCCGGTGCGATCGACGAGCGCGTACTCGTACACCCAGCCGACGCCGGTCGCATCCGGCCCGAGCGACACGGTCGCGCCGGCCGGCAGGCGGCTTTGCACCTGGCTCAGGTATTCGAGCACGCGCGAGCGCGCCCAGTACGGATCGGTGCGGTCGTCGAACAGCACGTAGACGAACGCATCGCCGAACGACGAGTACGCGCGCACGGTCGTCGCGCCCGGCACGCCGAGCAGCGTCGTCGTCAGCGGATAGGTGACCTGATCCTCGACGACCTGCGGCGCCTTGCCCGGATACGACGCCTTCACGATCACCTGCGTGTCCGACAGGTCGGGCAACGCATCGAGCGGCGTCTGCCGCAGCGAATGAACACCCCACGCGGCGATCAGCACGGTGGCCAGCAGCACCAGGAAGCGATTCCGGACGGACCAGAGAATGACGCGCGCGATCATCGTTCGCCTCCCTGCGGCTCGACCTTCGTTAGCCGGTAGCCGTCGTCGGTCTGCATGAACGCGAACCGTGCGGTCTGACCCGGCTTCACGTCGGGAAACGCCCGGGCCGACGGCTTGCCGAACGCCATCGTCATCGCGCCCCAGCCGAGCGCCGGCACCGGTTGATGCGAGAACGTGATGTCGTCGGCCGTCACCTTCTCGACCTTGCCGGTCGTTTCGTAGACCGGCGCGGTCGCCGCAGCGGACGATGCGGCCGTACCTGCCTCCGACGCGCGTTCGAGCCGCGGCAGCACGCTTTTCAGGCTGGCTTCCGAATCGATCAGGAACTGGCCCGACGCGACGACCGTGTCGCCTTCGTGCAACCCGTCGAGCACTTCCGTGTCGCCGCCGACGTCGTTGCCGGTCGTGACCGATACCGGCTGAAGGCGGCCGTCGCCGTTCTTCACGATGACGATCGTGCGCTTGCCGGTCGCGATCACGGCCTCGGACGGCACGAGCAGGCGCGACACCGTATCCTTCGCGGCTACGCGCACGCGCATCAGCATGCCGGGTGTGAGCTTCAGCGACGCGTTGTCGATCTCCACGCGCGCCTGCAGCGTACGGCTGCCCGTGCCGATGCCGGGCAGCACTTCGCGGATGCGGCCGCTGACGTGCCGCGCCGCATCGCCCGCGAACGTCGCGTCGACCGACATCCCCGGCTGCACGGTCAGCGCGAGCGCTTCCGGCACCTCGACGATCAGCCACAGCGTCGACAGCCCCGCGATCTTCGCGAGCGTCTGACCGGGTGCCACCATCGCGCCGTCGCGCACGTTCAGCTCGCTCACGACACCCGTTTCCGGCGCCGTGAGCACGACATGCGTCTGCGCACGGCCGGTGCGCTCGAGGGTCGCGACCATCCCGTCCGGAATCGACAGCGCCCGCATGCGTGCGCGCGCCGCATCGAGCAGGCTGCCGTCCATCCCGCCGCGCTTCAGCGCGAGATATTCCTCCTGCGGCGCGAGCCAGTCGGGCACGAACAGCGACGCGACCGGCGCGCCCTTCTCGATGCGCTGCATCGGCGCACGCGCGTACAGGCGATCGATATAGCCGGTGACGCGCGACTGCACGACGTCCGCGCGCGATTCGTCGAACTGCGTCGTGCCCACCGCGTCGAAGCCGGCGGCCGTCTGCTGGCGCCGCACGGTCGCATACCGGATGCCGAGGTTCTGCTGCAGGCCCGGATCGATCCGGATGCCCGGTGCGGCGCCCTCTTCGTCCGCATAAACGGGCTGCAACTGCATGTCCATGAAAGGCGATTTGCCCGGTTTGTCGAAATGCTGGTTCGGCACCATCGGGTCGTGCCAGTACAGCACCTTGCGTGCCGCTTGCGGATCCTGCGTGCCGGACGGCGCGGCAGCGGCCGGGGCGGCCGTCGCCGCGCCGCCCGCCGCATGGCGAACGCCCGCGAAGTAGCCGGCGCCGCCGAGCGCCGCGCCGGCGAACGCCAGCACCACCGCGCGTGCGAGTGCTTGCTTGTTCATGGTGTTCTCCTTCACTGCGCGGCGGCCAGCGCCGACGGCACGACCTGATATTCGAGCTGCGCCCAGGTCCGCGACACGTCGCGCCTGAGATCGAGCAGCTGCAACTGCGCGTCGAGTTGCGCCCGCCGCGCGGCGAACGTGTCGGCGAGCGACCCCGTACCGGCCCGGTACGCGGCCATCGCGAGCTGCACGCGCTGGTCGGCGGCGGGCAGCAGCGCGGCGCTCAGGTTCGCGATGCGTTCGCGGCCGCTCGCCAGCGCCTCGGATTGCGTACGGATATCGGCCTGCACCTGGCGCAGCGTGTCCTCGTACATCAGGCGCGCCCTCGTCTCGAGGGCGGCCTTCTCGGCGACGTCGCGGTTCTGGCGGTTCTTGCGATTGAGCGGCAGCGGGATCGAGACGCCGACGGACACCATGTTCGAATACGCGCCGCCGCGCTGCTGGTACGCGATCTCCCATGTCCAGTTCGGGCTGCGCTCGCTGTTCGCGACCGCCGTGTCGGCTTCGGCCACCGCGATGTCGTCGGCCGCGGCGACGAGCGCCGGCTGCGCCAGGCGCAGCTCGTCCGGCGGCAGCGACGACACGAAGGATTCGGGTGCGGGCGGCGCTCCCGTCACGTCGGCTACCGAAACGGCCGTCCAGCGGGCCAGCACGACAAGCGCGGTGCGGTATGCCTGCTGCGCCTTGAGCACCTGATCCTGCGTTTGCGCGAGCATCGCGCGCGCCTGCACGACATCGCCGGCACCCGCCTTCGCGCCGCGATACGACGCCTGCGTGGCGTCGAGTTCGTGATTCATGTGGCCGAGCAGCGCCTGCTGAAGCGCGAGCGCCTGCTTCGCGTAGACGGCGTCGAGCCAAGCCGTCGCGGTCTGCTGGCGCACGATGGCGAGCTGCGCGAGATAGCCCGCGCGCTCACGGCCGACCTGCTCGTTGGCAAGTGCCGTGCGCAACCGCCGCTTGTCGCCGGACACCCACTCCTGCTCGATGCCGATGCGGCGCATCGTCATGAAGTCCTGGCCGACGGTGAAGCGCTGACCGCCATTGACTGGCAGGTTGTCGATACCGGCCTTGAGCATCGGGTCGGGCAACTGGCCGGCCTTGACGGCCGCTTCGGAACGCGCGAGCACGGAAGCCTGCGCGGCCTGCATCGAAGCGGAATGATCGGTCGCGGACTGCAGCGCGGCGTCGAGCGTGACAGGCGACTGCTGTGCGTGAACAGCGCCCGCCGCCAGCAGCGCGACCCACAGTACGGGCGCGCGCCGACACGCACGCCGCGTACGCGGCGTGCTGAAATCGAATGACATGGTGTAACCCCAGGTCGGAACCCAAAAGGATTCCACGTCCTGCGCACAGGACGAACCTCACCGCGTGCGCGGTGAACCGGTCAGATCGGGATCAGTTGATGCGCGGCGGGCGCCACAACCCGTTCGGGTCGCGGGCCGGGACGGACTGCGTGTAATGGAAGACGATCGTGCTCGCGAATGCGGCGGGACGGCTGACGTCGACGCGAGCGACCGGGTGATAGAGGCTGCCGAACTGACATTCGGCCGTCACCTTGCAGGCCGCGCCCTTGGCTTTGGCCTTCGCGTGATCGGCGGATGACGGCTGCATCGAATCGCAGCCGCTCATGCCGGCGGACATCGCCAGGTTCATGCCGGTATCCGGCTCCGTCGACATCGTGTGCTGCATCGGACATTCACCGGTCAGGCCGCTGGCTGCCAGCCCGGTGAGGGGCAGCACCGCGCACAGCAGCAGCAGGATGAAGGTCCGAAGCAGTTTCATGGCGGCGATTATATCCCGGCCGGTCGCTGCGCGGCGGCGCGTCGCTACGGCAGAATGACGCGCCGCCACAGCTCACTTCAGCAGGCCGTCCGCGGCCAGCGCGGCCTGCACGGCCGGCCGCGCGCGCACGCGCTCGTACCACGCGCGCAGATGCGCATGGCGGCTCAGGTCGATATCCGCGTTGTACACCGAGCGCATCCAGTCGGCCTTGCCCCAGCCGGTCAGCGCGAACAGGTAAGCATCGGCGACCGTGAACGTGTCGCCGGTCACGAACGTCCGGCCGTCGAGCTGGCGGTCGATCCATGCGAAGCGGCCGTCGAGTTTCTGTCGGACGGGCTCGACGTACTTCCCCGCCTGCACCGCATACAGCAACGGGATGAAGCCCTTGTGGATCTCGGTGCCGAGGAAGTTGAGCCATTCCATCAGCCGGTAACGCGCGAGCGTCCCATGGGCCGGCGCGAGCGCGGCTTCCGGGCGCTGGTCCGCGAGATACTGCGCGATCACCGGCCCTTCGCGCAGCATCGTGCCGTCGTCGAGTTCGAGCAGCGGCACGTAGCCGAGTTCGTTCACGTCGTAGTAGTTGCGGCCGTCTTCGACGACGTGCTTGCGCGCGTCGACCCTGACGATCTCCGCGTCGATGCCGCCTTCGCGCAGCACGATGCAGATCGCCTGCGAACAGCTGCCGGGAGCGTGATAGAGCTTCATGCGTATCCTTCGTGGGTAGTCCAGGTATCGATTCGCCGCGACGCGGGCGCTAATATCTCGCATCGGCGCACGGCTGGGAAGACGGCAGTCGTTTGTGCCGTAGTCACAAAAAATTTACCGACCAGGGTTCAGCACGATGAAAACGAGTGCGACAGGATGTTCCGTTGAAGAAGCGATGCGCCTGCTCGGCGGCCGCTGGCGGCTGCTGCTGGTGTCGTATCTGCTCGACGGGCCGCGGCGCTTCAGCGACCTGCGCCGCGACATGCCGGGCATCTCGCAGCGCATGCTGACGCTCGACCTGCGCGCGCTGGAGGATGCGGGGCTCGTGAAGCGGACCGTCTATCCCGAAGTGCCGGTGCGCGTCGAGTACGATCTCACCGCGGACGGCGACCGGCTGCGGCCGGTCGTCGAAGTCATGCGCGAGTTCGGGCTGTGGCTGAAGGCGCGCGACGAGCAGGCCGATCCGACGCCCGACACCGCGGCCACGATCGAAACACGCATGCATTCCCCCCGATAATCTTCATGCAGGAACCGACGTTCATGGAACTTCACGCTACCGTCGGCGCGGCGACGTCCGACCTCGACGACGACGAAAGCTTCGCCAACCTCTACTGTCACGATGCGGAGCAGGACTACTGCTTCGCGCTGTCGCGCTTTCCGGACGACGCGCTGATCGAAGTGATGGTGCGCGACCAGGTCAACCTGCGCGTCAAGGATCTGTCGGTGCGCCTGACCGACGATGCGATCGACGTCGAGATCGAACCGGGCATCGCCGCGCGGCTCGACGGCCACACGCGCTACGTGATCCATCTCGCGCCCGGCCAGTACGATCCGGTCACGCTGCGCGCCGCGCTGAAGGAGATCTTCGTCGGCAAGAGCGGCTATCGCGACGACAGCACGCAACGCTGACCGGCTGCCCGCATGCGCCCCTTCGCTTCGCTCCGGCACCCGCTCGTGACGCACTCGCCGCGGCTCCGCCCGCTTCCCCGCGTCGCCGCGCTGCTGCTCGCCGCGTGCGCATCGATCGCCCCCGCCGCGCATGCGGCCAAGCCGCTGCTCACGTTCAAGGTCGACGACACCGTCACGGCCCGCGTCGAACGCGCCGACAGCGCGCGCATCACGGTCCGCTTCCTGCCGAGCGGGAAAACGCAAACGCTCGACGTCACGGCCACCGACGAGGAGGGCCACTATCACCTCGCGACCGACGACTACAACTTCGACGGCCACCGCGATCTCGCGGTGCATGCGCTGCTCGGCATGGTCAACGAAAGCTACGGCATCTACCTGTACGATGCCGCGCGCCAGCAGTTCGCGCCGCTTTCGATGCCGGCGGGCAACCTGCCGCACGGCAGTTGCGACGAGCTGATCAACGTCGACGTGAAACCGAAGGAGCGCACGTTGTACAGTTCGTGCCGCGGCGGCCCAATCTGGTATACCGATGCGTACCGTTTCGACACCGCCGGCAAGATGTATCTGTACCAGTCCAGCGAAGCGGTACCTGACGACCTGCGCACGCTCCTCGACGACGACAACGGCCCGGCGTCGATGCTGCTGACCTACGACGAGCACGGCAAGCGTGTGTCGCGCCGACCGCAGGCGTATGGCGGCGGCAACGTGACGTTCAAGGTACATCCGGCGCGCCTGCCGCTGCACGACGCAATGATCGATGCGCCCACGCGCCGTTATGTCGTCGCGGGCGACACGGTGGAGGTGATCGACGCGAGCGATGATTTTCAGTGGCTGAAGGTGCGGTATCGCAATCCGCACGCGGGTGTGGTGCAGGGCTGGGTCAGGGCGAAGGAAGCGATGGCCGACTGACGCACGACGCGACACGCACCGCCCTTTCCCACATACTGAACGCCAAACATCCCATTAATAGGGATGCCTGTCCAAATGTTGACGCGCGTCGCGCCACGGTTCTAACGTTCGCCCCAACGCCATCCGATTCGGCCGCCCCGCTCGCGGGCGCCGGCCGGGCAGAGAACACAGGAGACGACCGTGGCCCAATCCGCGTCACGCACCCATGCAACCCCGCCTGAGCGCTCGACCGCGCATGGCGGTACCACCCCCGAATCCACGCCCCGCTCAACCGCAACCACCCAGCCGAGCCGCAAGCGCCTGCTGATCCTCGCGCTGCTGTTCGTCACGGTCGTGATCAACTATCTCGACCGCAGCAACCTGTCGATCGCCGCACCCGCGCTGTTCAAGGAACTGAACATCGATCCGGTCCGCGCGGGCCTGGTGTTCTCCGCATTCGGCTGGACCTACGCGCTGATGCAGATTCCGGGCGGCTGGCTCGTCGACAAGGTATCGCCGCGCGTCCTGTATGCGGGCGCGCTTGCGCTGTGGTCGGCCGCGACGCTGCTGCTCGGCTTCGCGGGTTCGTTCGTCGGGCTGATCGTGCTGCGTCTCGCGGTCGGCGCGCTGGAAGCGCCGGCCTACCCGATCAACAACCGTGTGGTCACGACGTGGTTCCCGACCCGCGAACGCGCAAGTGCGATCGGCGGCTACACGTCGGGGCAATTCGTCGGCCTCGCGTTCCTCACGCCGGTGCTCGCTTGGCTGCAGGTGCACCTCGGCTGGCACATGGTGTTCGTCGCGACGGGCCTTGCCGGCATCGCATGGGCCGCGATCTGGTATGCGGTATATCGCGAGCCGCGCGCGTTTCGCGGCGTCAACGCGGCCGAGATCGAGCTGATCCGCGACGGCGGCGGGCTCGTCGATCTGGAGGACCGTGTCGCGGCACGCAGCGAACGCGCGCCGTCGACGTGGCGCGACCTCGGCGTCGTGCTCGGCCGACGCAAGCTGTGGGGCATCTACCTCGGCCAGTTCGCGCTGAACTCGACGCTGTGGTTCTTCCTCACGTGGTTCCCGACCTACCTCGTCAAATACCGCGGGATGGATTTCATCAAGTCGGGCTTCCTCGCATCGCTGCCGTTCCTCGCCGCGTTCGTCGGCGTGCTGTGCTCGGGCGTGCTGTCGGACTGGCTGATGCGCCGCGGCGCGTCGCAGGCCTTCGCGCGCAAGCTGCCGATCATCTCGGGGCTGCTGGTCTCGACCTGCATCATCGGCGCTAACTACGTGTCGTCGACGGGCTGGGTCATCGCGTTCATGACGATCGCGTTCTTCGGCAACGGCTTCGCGTCGATCACGTGGTCGCTCGTATCGGGGCTCGCGCCCGCGCGGCTCCTCGGCCTCACGGGCGGCGTCTTCAACCTGATCGGCAACCTGTCCGCGATCGCGACGCCGATCGTGATCGGGTTGCTGGTCGACGGTGCCGACTTCTCGCGCGCGATCACCTACATCGCCGCGATGGCGCTCGCCGGCAGCCTGTCGTACGGGCTGCTCGTCGGCAAGGTCGAACGCATCGACGCATGAGCGTCACGAGGGCGGCCCATACGAGCCGTCCCGGCCTTGCCGCTGTCCGCGTGCCGCGTCAGAACCGCGTGAACCCGTCGCGCGCGAGATCGTGCGGATTGCCGGCCACATAGTCGAGCGCGCACGCATCGGTATCGATGCCGACGGTCAGCAGCGTTTCCCAGCGCTCGGTGTCGGGCATCGACGGATCCGGGTGGAAACACACGACGGCCGCGTCGCCGGCCGCACCGCACATCGCCGCCGCGCGTTCGCGCACATCGGCGCCCGTCATGCCCGTCACGACCTCGTTCAGGTACGCGAAGCGTTCGCGCGTGGTGGAACTGTCGGGCATGCACTCGCCGCCGCTCAACGCGCGATCGAGGAAGTGGTTCGTGTGCAGCAGCCAGCCGTCCGGGCGCGGCACGACCACACCGACACCCGACGGGCTCAGTTCGATGCTCGCCGCACGCGGGTTCGCGTCGTGCCGCGTGAACACGGTCAGCACCGTCGATGCGCTCACGCGCGCGGTGCGCGCGAGTTCGATCGCCTCCTGCACCGTCGTCGCCTCTTCGAGCAGACGCCGCGCGATCGCATGCACGGGCACGCCCGCGCTGCCGTCGTCGCTCGCGTGATGCAGGATGTTGAAGTGCAGCCCGAGCCCGGCGCTGTTCACGCCGAGCTTCCCGAGCATCCCGAATTCGGCGAACAGCTTGACCGTGCGGCCCTGCGGCGTCGCGAACTGCATCAGCAGCCCCTGCGGCGCGAGGCTGTCGTGCCAGTCCCACGTCTGCAGCGTGCGCGGCGCGTGCGGGCCCGCCGGCGCGTAGACGGTCGTCGAGCATTCGCCTTCGGCCGACGCGGGCGCGGTCGCGAGAATCTCGGTGCGCGCGTTCAGGCACGCGAGCTGCCAGTACGGCAGGTCGACGCCCTCGGCGATCGCCTCGACTTCGGCAGCCAGGCGTGGGCACCATGCGTCGAGCGCGGCGAGGCTCGCTTCGCCGATCGCCCGCGCGCGCTGCGGCTCGACGCCGAGCTTCGGGAAGAACGCGAGATAGCGCGCAACCGTATCGCGGATCGCGGGCGCGAAGCGCGCGCCGATCAGACGGCCCCGCTCATGCGGATCGGTGATGTCGGTCGCGAATGTGTGCAGCTTCAAGATCAAACCTCCTGTGTCGAATGAGACCCGGGCCGGCGCGGCCCGCAAAGTGTTTCGCTATACGAACAAATCGGCACGCGCCGGCCGTCAGAACGAGTAGATGAACTGCATCCCGGCGAGGTCGTTGCTGCGCGCGTACGTGCCGTTGCTCTTCAGGAACACCGGATGGTTCGCCGCGTCGTGGCGGTATTCGACCTTCACGGTGATCTGCTGCGTCGGATAGAACAACAGGTCCGCCGTGATCGCATAACGCCGCGCGCCCTTGCATTCGGTGCCGTTGGTCGCCGAGCCCTGGAAGCACGCCGGATCGATGCCGAAGCCGCTCGTGCCGTTCACCGACGGGTTGCCGCCCGCGAGCCCGTACTGGATGTTCGTGCCGCCGCCGCCGTTCGACGTGTTGTTCAGGTAGTCGAAGCGCAGCGTCGCGCCCATGCGGCCGACCCACGACGTCGTCCACTTCGTATGGCCGAGCAGCGACATCCCGTACCAGCGGGCCGTGCCGCCGTTCCACGCGCCCTTCTGCAGCTCGCCATAGTCGACCTGCGCGTTGACCTGCGTCTTGTCGTGCGTATAGGTCACGTCGGCTTCCACGTACTTGTAGAAGCCGGTCGGCGACGCGCCGTTGCACTGGTAGCCGTAGCCGCCCGCCACCGCGCACGGCGAGAACAGCGACTGCCGGCCGAGCATCCCGGAGATCCCGAAGTCGAAGGCCGTCGACGTCGCGTTGTCGAAGCGCGCGGTGATCGTCGGCGTCCAGTTGGTCTTGGTCGTGTTGTTCGCCGCGTTCGCGATCGCACCGGCCGTACGCAGCACCTCGTTGCCGATCACGACCTGCCAGAAGCGCGTCATCGCCGCGTTGGACCCCTTCAGCCCGATGCCGATCAGGTTGCCCGGCTCGCTGAAGTCGTACAGCAGCCCGTGCGTGAGCGTGAGCATCTGGTTCGACGGCTGCACTTCGTAACCCGCGAGGCTCGGCATCATGCCGATCTCGAACGTGCGCGTCGTGGTGAGCGGCACGTTGACCTGCGCCTGCGTGACGATGTTATTGCCGACGCCGCCGTGCGAATTGCCGAACACGTTGCCGAAGCCGCGGTTCGGCTGGATCACGATCTCCGCGGACGGCGCCATCGGGCCGACGCCGAAGGTCTTCTTGATGTCGAGATAGACGTCGCCGATCGTGCTGTTGTAGTAATCGTACGCGCCCGGGTCGTGGTTCAGGAACTGGAAGCCCGACGTACGCTGCGCGCGGTTGAACAGGTACACGGGATCGACGTAGCCGGTGATGCTCAGGCCCGCGAGCGGGCCGGTCGTCGCGGCTTCCTGCAGCGAGTCGACCTTCAGCGATGCATTCGCGATCTGCTCGCGCATCTGCTGCAGGTCGTCGTTCGTGAAGGCAGGCGCGGAATCGGCGGCCGGCGCGGCGGCCGCCGCCGTGCTGATCGAACCGATCTTCACGCCGCCCGAGGCGGCATGGGCCGTTGGTGCGGCGCCGGCAGGCTGCGCCGCCAGCATGCTCGCGCGCAGCTCGTTCACCTGCTGCTGCAGCGCGGTGACCTGCGCCTGCAGCGCCTTCATCCTGCTCGCGTCGGTCGCCTGCGGCGCCGTGTGCGCCATCGCCGAAGCCGCTTCGAATGCGAGCAGGCACAGCGCCGTCATGTGTTTGATCTTCATGTTCTGGGTGGTCGTCGGGACGAGCGCGCCCCCGCCCGCCGCGATCAGCGGCGGGGCGCGCGAAAGGTATGCGGGAGTGCGGGAGGCGGTGGCCGGCTTACTCGGTCTTCAGCTTCGTCCAGAGACGGTTCTGCAGACGCATCAGCTCGGGCGGAACCGGCTTGCTGAGGCTCAGCCGGCGGATCACGTCGGCGGGCGGGAACACGGCCGGGTCGCTCGTCACTTCGGCGCGCACGAGACGCCTCGACGACGGCACGGCGGACGGATACGACGTGTCGTTGGTCAGGTTCGCGCTCTCCTGCTCCGACAGCACGAAGTTCACGAACTTCAGTGCGGCGTCCGGATGCGGCGCATCCTTCGGAATCGCCATCATGTCGAACCACATCGCGCTGCCCTCGGTCGGAATCACGTACTTGATGTGATACGACTTCTTCGCGGAAGCGGCCGCGATCCGCGCGGAGTTCACGTCGCCCGACCAGCCGAGCGCGAGGCAGATGTCGCCGCCCGCAAGATCGTTGATGTAGCTGCTCGAGTTGAACTGCGTGATGTACGGCCGCACCGTCTTCAGCAGCTCATAGGCGGCCTGGTAGTCGGCCGGGTTCGTCGTGTTCGGATCCTTCTTCAGGTACACGAACGCCATCCCGAACGCATCGACCGGCGAATCGAGCACCGACACGCCGCAGTGCTTCAGCTTCTGCACGACCTTCGGATCGAACAGCAGCGACCAGCTGTCGAGCGGCGCATCGTTGCCGAGCGCCGCCTTCACCTTCTCGACGTTCATCCCGAGCCCGTCGGTGCCCCACGTCCACGGAATGCCGAACTGGTTGCCCGGATCGTCCTTCGCCAGCACCTTCATGATTTCCGGATCGAGCAGCCCGTAGTTCGGCACGTGGCTCCGGTCGATCTTGCGGTAGATGCCGGCCTGCAGCTGCCGCGCCCAGAAGATGTCGGACGGCACGACGACGTCGTAGCCCGACGTGCCCGACAGCAGCTTCGCCTGCAGCGTCTCGTTCGAATCGAACTCCTGGTAGACGACCTTGATGCCGGTCGCCTTCTCGAAGTTCGCGATCGTCGCCTTGCCGATCGAGTTGCCCCAGTTGTACACGTTGACGACGTCCGCCGCGTGCGCGACGGGCGTGCCGGCCCACGCGACCCCGCCCAGCGCGAGCGCCGCGCATGCCGTCCCCAGATGCCGTTTCCACTCCCCTGCCATGTTTTCCTCCGTCGGTATCGTGATCCGCTCCCGGCGAGCGGTGGTTGCTTCGGTCCGGGAAAATGTAGCCAGAGGAAATTGGCCGGTCTGCCCTGCCAATAGGGGGACACGCGTCACAATCGGCGCATCCGGTTCCGGCCGGGATGCGGCGGCCCGCGAAAACGGAAGCCGCCTGAAAGCCGGCGTCACCGCGTCGTCAGACGGGATGCCCGGTCAGGACGCCTGGATCCCCGTGCGTGCCCCGAAATCGTTGCCCACGTGCGTGATGCGGCCGCCCATCATCGTCAGCCCGACGTCGATGCGGCCGATGTCGTATTGGCCGACCTCGAACAGGTCGTTCTCGAGCACGACGAGATCCGCGCGCTTGCCGGGTGTCAGCGAGCCGACCTCGTGCTCCATCCCGAGCTGGTACGCGCCGTGGATCGTGTACGCGGCGATCAGCTGCGGAATGCTCAGACGCTCGGCGATGTCCGGAAACACCGGCGCGTCGGGTTCGCCCGCGAGCTGGCGCGTGTGGCCCGACTCGATGTGCTCGAGCGGCTTGTGCTGGCAGCGGCACTGGCACGCGAGGCCGTCCATGCCGATCGATACCGTCACGCCTGCGTCGAGGAACGTGCGGAACTTGTACATGTTGCTCCAGCGTGCGTGGCCGTAGTGGTCGCGCAGCTGCTCGGTGTACGCGTCGACCACGCCCCACTGCAACTGCGTGTTCGCCATCACGCCCGCGCGGCGAAAGCGCGGGATGTCGTCCGGATGCGTGAGAAACGCGTGCGTGATCACGTGGCGGCGGTCGCGCGGCGGGTTCGCGCGGTTGACCTCGTCGAAGCCGTCGAGCGCCATTCGCACCGCCGCGTCGCCGACGCAATGGACCATCACGTTCGCGTTCGCGCGATCGGCTTCGACCAGATAGCGGTTGAACGTGTCGGCCGGCATCGTCGGCGCGCCGCAGGTGTCGGGGCGATCCGCGTACGGTTCGAGCAGGTAGGCGGTGTGGTTCGCCTCGGTGCCGTCGAGGAACAGCTTCAGCGCACGCGCCTTCACGAGCGGCGAATCGTACTGCTCGCGATACCGGACGAGCGTGCCGACCGGATCGTCGATCTCGCCGATCACCGCGACGCTGCCCACCACGCGCAGCTTCAGGTCGCCCGCGCGCTCCAGCGTCTGCAGCGTCTCGTACAGCAGCGACTGGTCGCCGCTCGCGTCGAAGAAACCGGCATCGAACACGGTCGTCACGCCGGCCGCGCACAGCTTCTTCTGCCACGGCGGAATCGATTTCAGGTACAGGTCGATGCCGGTCGGCAGCAGGCCGGCCGCGCTGATCCGCTGCATCAGCAACGAATACGCGGCGCCGTCGACGATCAGGCCGGTCGGCTCGCCCGTCACCGCGTCCTTCTCGAACCAGCTCGCGCCTGCCTGCACGGGCGGCGTCGACGCGTCGATACCGGCGATCTCCAGCGCCTTCGAGTTCACCCACATCGAATGGAAATCCGTCGACAGCAGGCACACCGGGCGATCCGCGCAGATCGCGTCGAGCGTCTCCTTGCGCAGCATGGCTGGCGGGATCGTCGCCTGCACCCAGCCCATCCCGGTGATCGCCGGCTCGTCCGGATGCGATTCGACGTAGGCACGCAGCGCGCCCAGCACCTTCTGCGGATCCTCGTGATTCACGAACGCCTGGAACGCGAACGCGGTCGTCTCGAAGTGCCAGTGCGACTCGACGAAGCCCGGCAGCACGAGCCGGCCGGCCGCGTCGACGACCTTCGTCCGCGCACCGACATACGCCTGCACGGCCGCCACGTCGCCGACGTGGACGATCCGGCCGTCGCGCACGGCAACGGCCTGCGCCCACGGCCGGTGCGGATCGACGGTGTAGACCTTCGCGTTGGTCAGAACGAAATCCGCCGGCGTCGCGGCGACCTGCGTCGGTTGAATCTGCATTGCCTGTCCTCGGTGGTCATCAGGTTTTCGAAGTGCTTTCACTATAGACAGACGATTCGCACCGGTATGCCCCCCCGCCGCGGGGGCTTCGGCGAATTCACGCCGCCGCGTATCCGGTCTTGTCGTCGTTTTGGGGACAACGCGCGAAATCCGCGGGGTTGACCGGTGAATACCCGGCTGACGCACGCGCGGCGTTCGCGTAACGTCGCGCTGTCCCCTGACCGCCTGCACCCGACCATGCGACTGCTCCAGCCCGACCCCGCCGCCCGCGGCCACTACCTGATCGGCGTGCGCCCCGACTCGCTCGGCGCGACGCTGCGTGCGGTCGGCACGCCGGATTTCGTCGGCGCGGTCACCGCGTTCGTCAACGACAGCATCCACGCCGACGCCGTGCACCTCGAACGCTGGCGCGCGGACGCGGGCAGCACGTCGGGCTTCGTCGTCGAATGGCTCGGCAGCGGCAGCCTGCGTGTCGCGGCCGATACACTGCGCGTGATGGATATTTACTACCAGCACTATTGCCAGACCGACCCGCTGGTCGCGCCGCTGCGCGGCAAGGCCGGCACGCTGCTCGTGCAGCGCCATGTCGACGGCATCGCGCAGGGCGAGTTCCGCCGGCGCATCTTCGACGAACCCGGCATCGCGCAGGAATGCCTGCTCGTGCACGGCACCGCGCACCTGCAGTACGCGCTCGGGCTCGCGCGCGCCGTCGGGCGGGCCGCGTTCACGACGGACGAGCTGTTCCATTTCCGGCAGATGGTCGATCTGCTGTTCCCGATGTTCGAGCTGCATGCGCGTACCTGCGCGGCGCGGCGCGTGGCAACGGTATCGGTGAACGTCGAATCGCAGGCGAGCTTCGACGCGCGCCTCGAACGCCAGGACGTGCAGTTGTCGCGCCGCGAGCACGAGATCTGCCGGCTGATGCTGTGCGGGCGCTCGGTGCCCGAGGCGGCGCAGCAGTTGGACGTGAAGCTGTCGACGGCCGAGTCGTACGTGAAGCGCGCGTTCGCGAAGCTCGGCGTGCGCACGCGCCGCGAGCTGTTCGACTGGACGCTCGTCGACTGCTGAGCGCGCGGCCCGGATTTACGCGGCCAGCGCGGCCGCCTTGATGTTGAAGGCGCGCAGCAAGTCCTCGCAGAACGCGTCGACGATCGGCTTGTCGCTCGTGCTGCGCTTCATCGCGAGATGCAGCGGCACGTCGAAGCTGAACGTCGCGCGGCCGACGGCCTTCACGAGCCCGCGCTGCTCGAACGGCTCCGCGTAATGCGCGGGCAGATAGCCGAGATGGCCGCCCGACAGGATCAGAATGGTCGCGGCCTCGATGCTGTCCGCGCTCGCGGTCACGCGGCGCTCCGGCAACGGATACTGCTCCTCCGGCACCGGGTAGGTACGCCACACCCAGTCGTGAAGCTGCAGATCGTCCGCCGTCACGGGCCGCGACGCATGGAACAGCGGATGCCCGCGCCCGCAATAGATCACCTGCTGCTCGGTGAACAGCGGCGTATAGAGCAGGCCCGGCACGCGATGCCAGAAATAGCCGATCGCGAGATCGAGCTGGTTGTTGACGAGGCTTTCCTCGAGCTCCTGCGGCGAGGCGACCTTCATCGAGAACGTGACGGCCTGGTCGCGCTGGCGGAACGCGCCGATCGCGTCGGCCACCCGCGCGTTCTCGACGAGCGGCGCCTGGCCGATCAGGCCGATCGACAGCGTGCCGACCAGCTTGCGGTCGATGTCGCGCACGCGCGCGACGAATTCGGAGGTCGCCGCGACGAGCGTACGCGCCGTGGCCGCGAAGCGTTCGCCCTTCGACGTCAGCCGAAAGCCGCCGCGCCCGCGATCGCACAGCTTGAAGCCGACGCGCGCCTCGAGCGCCGACAGCTGCGTGCTGATGGTCGACTGCCGCACGCCGAGCGACGCCTCGGCAGCCGTGATGCCGCGTGCGTCGACGACGGCCAGAAAGACCCGGATGAGCCGGAGATCGAGATCGGTGGTATTCGAAAACATGCGTCAAGCCGCTGCGCGTACGCGCGTTGCCCGGCCGGCACGGCGCGCCTCGCGCGCCCCGCCCGCCGCCTTCGCCGATGAACCGAACGGGACGCGCGCCGCCATCGGCAGCGGCGCGCGTCGCAACCCTGTCACTCCGATACCGCCGCGAGCGGGCGCGCGATGCCGAACACGGCCGGCCGCAGCCGCCCGTAGCAGAGGAACGCCGCCGCGCACAGCGCGATCGCCGCGATCAATGCCGACTGCGTGCCCGCGCGCTCGATCAGCGACCCGCCCGCGACCGAGCCCACTCCATAGCCGAGCGCGACGCAGCCCGGCGACAGCGCGGCCGACTGGCCGATCAGGTCGTACTGCGGAATCGTCGCGTAGATCAGCAGCGCGCCGCCGGTCCAACAGCCGATGAACACGATCGCGCCGAGCGTGAACGTCGCGACCGACGCCGGCATCGCGAGCAGCACGGCCGCGACCGCGCAGCCGCCGAGGTTCACGAGCGTCCAGCGACGCAGGCCCGCGCCCGCGCCGAGCTTCGGCATCGCCGCGCAGATCACGAGGCTCGCGACGTTCGCGATGCCGAGCACGAGCGACACCGACTTGCCGCTCAGGCCCGCATCGGTGCCGATCTTCTCGAGGAAGGTCCATACGACGCCCACGCCGCCGTACAGCGCGAGCTGCGCGCACAGCACGAGCATCGCGCCCTGGCGGTCGATGCGGCCGGCAACCCCGACCGGCGTCGGCGCGGCCATCGTCTCGCCGCGGCGGAACAGCGGCGTCGCGAGCACGAACACGCCGAGCACGCACGCGACGAAACCGAACACGCCGCGCGCGCCCCACGTGCCGCTCAGCATCGGGAAGACATACGCAAGCAGCACCATGCTCCACATCACCTGCCCCATCAGCATGATCCCGAGATTGCGTTCCGGCGCGCGCGAATACGACAGGTAGCGCAGCGCGATCCCGTTCAGCCCGCCCGAGCCGACGCCCGCGATGAACTGCAGCGTCGAATAGGCGGCGAGCCCGTGCGTCGCGAGCGTGCCGAGGTTCGCGCCGGCCGCGAGCGTCACCGCGCCCGCGAGCACGAGCCGGACCGGCTGGCGGCCGAGCACGAACGCGACGAGCAGCGTACCCGTCGATTCGCCGAGCACCTCGATGAAGCTCGACAGCCCGAGCGCCGCTTCGCCGAAGCCCCAATGGCGCTCGACCTGTCCGACGATCGCGGGCAGGCCGAGAAAGACCGTCGGTCCGAGGATGCCGAGCAGCAGCATCACGACGACGAACAACGCGCTTTCCTGCCGCGCTTCATCCTGCAGATTCACAACGTTCATGCGATGTCTCTCTCCGTGTCCGCGGCGCGGACCGTCTCCTCGGGGGAGTTGGATATGGCGGCGGCCCGGGCCGGGCCGCCGTGTCGCTTACATCGGGAAGCCCATCGCCTTGAGGCCGCTGATCCACGCGCGCTTCCAGCCGCCTTCGGCATCCGCGCCGTCGAACGCGTGGAACGTGATCTTCGCGGCGACCCAGCGCATCGGCTCCGGCGGGATGTAGCTCGGGCTCTGGTTCGCGATGTCGAGCTTGCGCTCGGGGCTGTCGCGGTCGAACAGGATGTTCAGCCCCATGAACGCGCCGAACCGGCTCGCCGCGACGCCGAAACCCGTATAGCCGGCGACGAACACGGCCTTGCCGCCGAGATAGCGTTTCGCGAACACCGAGCCGCGCGAGCAATAATCGATCGGGCCGCCCCATGCGTGCGAGAAACGCACGTCGCTCAGTTGCGGGAACGTGCGGTAGAACGCTTCCGCGAGCCGGTAGTACGTTTCGCGCCGGCCGTCCTGGTGCGGCTCCGGATCGCCGTCGAAGTGATAGCTGACGAGGCCGCCGAAGATGATGTTGTCGTGCTTCGTCAGCCGGAAATAGTTGAGCTGCGTGCGCGTGTCGTACACGCCCTGGCGATTCTTCCAGCCGATCCGTGCGAGCTGCTCGTCGGTCAGCGGCTCGGTGGCGAGCACGTGATCGCGCACCTGCATCACGCGGCGGTTGATGTCCGGAATCCCGACCTTCGCGGTGCCGCTGCCGAACACGACACGCGGCGCGCGCACGCTGCCCTTCGGCGTCGTCACGAACACCGTGCCGCCTTCGTCGGTCACGGTCGTCAGCGGCGTGTGCTCGTACAGTTTCACGCCGAGCGACAGCGCCGCGCGCTTCAGCCCCCACGCGAGCTTCGCCGGATGCACGATGCCGCTGCGGTTGCGCGACCACAGCGCGCCCGCGAACAGCGGCGAATTCAGTTGTTCGAGCGTTTCCTCGCGGTTCAGCAGCACGACGTCGTGGCCGTACTCGCGATGCAGGTCGTAGTCGCCCTTCAGGTGCGCGAGGTGCTCGGGATCGACCGCCACCGTCATCTCGCCGTTCCACTCGATGTCGGCGTCGATGTCGTAGCGCTTCAGCGTTTCCTCGAAGCCATCGAGGTTGTGATGGCCGAACGCCTCGAGTTCCGCGATGTCGTTCGGGAACACGCGCACCGCATTCGGCAGCCCGTGCATCACCGACGTCGAGATGATCCCGCCCGCTCGGCCCGATGCGCCGTGCGCGACCTTGCCCGCCTCGATCAGCACCACGTTCAGGTGCGGCATCTGTTCCTTCGCCTGCACGGCCGACCACAGCCCCGTGAAGCCGCCGCCGACGATCAGCAGGTCGGCCGTCACGTCGCCGACGAGTTCCGGCTCGGTGGCCGGCGCGGCCGGGTTGTCGAGCCAGTACGGGAACAGCCTGGTATTCGCGAGCGCCGCCTCGACGCCCAGCGCGACCGGTGCGACCGGCGTGCCACGCGGCGCCTGCACCGGCGCGGTCTGTTTTGCTTCGTTGACTTCCATTTCCATGATCCCAGCCATCACACGCGAAAAACGAAACCGCCGCCGGATGCGCGTCACACGGACGACGACACCCCGGCGGCGGCTTCGGACATCACGACTGTTCGAGCAGCACGTAGAACTTCTTCGCGTCCTCGATCGTCTCCCAGCGGCCCGCGAAGCCGGCCGGCAGCAGGTAACCCTGGCCCGGCGTGAATTCCTTGCGGTTGCCTTCGACGTCGGTCAGCGCGATCCGGCCCTCGACGAGCCACACCGCTTCGTCGGCCGCGGTTTCCGGAAACTCCACCGAGCCGGCCTTGCCTTCCCACCAGCCGACGATGTAGTTGCCGCTCTTGCCTTCGGCCGCGCGCCAGTCGCTTTCGTCCATCCCGAAGTCGAGCTTCGTGAATTCGCCCACGCCTGCGCCCAGCGGCAGGATGTCCTTGATCAGTTTGGTCATCGGAATCTTTCGTCTCTTGATTGAAAAAAGCAGAAACAAAGTTACTCATTTACACTGCCCCGGTATGCCCCCCTTCAGGGGGGACAAACGATGTTTTGCGGGGGCGCGCAGGTCGGCAGGACAACCGACGGTGTTTCCCCCTAATGACGTTTTCCGTTGCCGACGCTACAATCGCGCCGCTTTTCACCGGGGAACCGCATGCTGCTCAACGTGAACCCCTTCCACCGCGACAACGACCGCTTCAACGTGTCGTTCAAGGCGCTGGGCGAGCTGATCGAGACGGTCGGCACGCCTCACTTCGTGCCGCGCCTCACGCAACTGCTGAACGACGTCGTGCCGCTCGACGTCGCGCACGTCGAACGCTCGCGCGTCGACGGCACGATGCCCACCGGCTACCGATGCGAATGGATCGGCAGCAGCGGCATCGGCACCGCCCCTCATGAAATCTCCGACGTGATGACGCTCTACTACGAGCGCTTTCTCGACAGCGACCCGCTGTTCGCCGGGTTGCGCGGCAAGACGGGCACGATGCTCGTCGTGCGCGACATCGCGGCGATCCCGCCCGGCGAATTCCGTCAGCGGCTGTTCGACGACGTGCAGATCGGTCACGAATGCGTGCTCGCGCGCGGCACGCGCTATTCGCAGCACTCGATCGCGCTGGAGCGCGGCCGCGACCGGCCGCCGTTCACGCTCGCCGAGATGAACCGCTTCCGCGGCATCAGCGACGTGCTGTTCCCGCTGCTCGAACTCCACGCGTCGACCACCGCCGTGCGGCGCGTCGCGCATCCGACACCGGAGATCCATCCGCTCGCGCAGTTCGACGCGCGCATCGCCGCCGACGGCGTGAAGCTGTCGAAACGCGAATACGAAACCTGCAAGCACCTGCTCTCCGGCAAGACCGTGCCCGAGACCGCCGGCATCCTCGGCGTGCGCGTCGCGTCGGCCGAGTCGTACGTGAAGCGCGCGTTCGCGAAGCTCGGCGTGCGGACCAAACGCGAACTCGCCGCGTGGGGCTCGGCCACCACCGCGTTCCCTTCCGCCGGATCGCACGACGCCGCCACGCCGCCCGTCCTCTCCCGCTGACCGCCCGCCGCCCGCGCCGGCCGCGCGGCCGCCTTCGGTTGCGCGGCGTCGATGCGGCGGCGCCACTCGCATCGAGACCCGTCGATGTAAACGTTGCGACTTCAAAATCTTCGCGCGGGCGTTCTCCTCTACCATCGGCCGATCGCTTTACCCTGGAAAAAGGAGACGGCCCCATGCCCCGCGAACTCAATCAACCGATGGGCGGCAACGACATGCCGCGTTTTGGCGGCATCGCCACGATGATGCGGCTGCCGCAGGCCGCGACGACCGACGGCCTCGACGTGTGCTTCGTCGGCGTGCCGCTCGACCTCGGCACGTCGAACCGCTCGGGCTCGCGCTTCGGCCCGCGCCAGATCCGCACCGAATCCGTGCTGCTGCGCCCGTACAACATGGCCACGCGCGCGGCGCCGTTCGATTCGCTGCAGGTGGCCGACATCGGCGACGTCGCGACCAACCCGTACGACCTGAAGGACTCGGTGCGCCGCATCGAGGAGGCCTACGACGAGATCGTCGCGAACGGCTGCCGGCCGATCACGCTCGGCGGCGACCACACGATCGCATGGCCGATCCTGCGCGCGCTGCATAAAAAGTACGGCAAGGTTGCCGTCGTGCATATCGATGCGCATGCGGACGTGAACGACACGATGTTCGGCGAGAAGATCGCGCACGGCACGCCGTTCCGCCGCGCGGTGGAAGACGGACTGCTGCAATGCGACAAGGTCACGCAGATCGGCCTGCGCGGCACCGGCTACCACGCGGACGATTTCGACTGGTGCCGCGAGCAGGGCTTCACCGTCGTGCAGGCGGAAGAATGCTGGAACAAGTCGCTCGTACCGCTGATGGCGCAGGTGCGCGAACGCGTCGGCGACACGCCGGTCTACCTGAGCTTCGACATCGACGGGCTCGACCCGTCGTTCGCGCCCGGCACCGGCACGCCGGAAATCGGCGGCCTCACCATTCAGCAGGGCCTCGAAATCGTCCGCGGGATGAAGGGCCTGAACATCGTCGGTGCGGACCTCGTCGAAGTGTCGCCGCCGTACGATCCGGCCGGCACCACCGCGCTCACGGGCGCGAACCTCGCGTTCGAGATGCTCTGCGTGATGCCGGGCGTCGCCTACCGCTAACCCGACCGACAGGATGACCCCCATGTCCATCGCCGAACTTTCCCGTTCCGCAACCGCGTTCGTGCTGCCCGCCGCGCGCATCGCCGGCCAGCCGGTCCGCACGCATTCCGACACGGCCGGCGCGCCGATCTTCAACGCATCGACCGGCGACGCGATCGG
>NZ_JAAGPK010000004.1:0-234 GCF_017104685.1 Burkholderia sp. Tr-20355
TAAAAAAAAAAAAAAAATAGTTTCAGAATGTGGCGATATTAATATTAAAATCATGCATGACTTATCGCCTCACTAATTGCTTCACCCCTCTCTCATGTCGCCACCCCCCTCATCTTCTTCTAAGATCTTACTCTCTAAGCTGTCATCCAATCTAACTCTCTATCCCGACACGATATCCTCTCTTCTGCACTCGTCTACGATCCTCATTCCAACACTTACCTACTCTCTCTATGA
>NZ_JAAGPK010000045.1:0-51256 GCF_017104685.1 Burkholderia sp. Tr-20355
GGCGGGCAACGGCGCACGACGCCGGACGGCGCCGTCGCCGCGCGCGCACGCTCGCGCCCGGCCCGGCGCAAGGCCGAACCGGCGGGCGCGAAGCGGATGCCGTTGCCGTGTCTCATCTGTCTAGCGTTCCTCGATGCGGGCCGTCACGCGGCCTGCCAGTACGCGTCGAGGCGCGCGTACAGTGCGTCGCGCTGCGCCGGTTCGATGAACGACGCCTCGAAGCCGTTGCGGATCACCGCATGGACTTCGGCATCCGTGAGCTGCAGCCCTTCGGCCGTCGCGAAGTAGTTTTCGTTGACGTAGCCGCCGAAATAGGCGGGATCGTCGGAGTTGATCGTCACCGCGACGCCGCGATCGAGCAGCGCCTTCAGCGTGTGCTTCGTCATGTCGTCGAACACGCACAGCTTCAGGTTCGACAGCGGGCAGACGGTCAGCGCGGTGCGCGTTTTCGCGAGGCGCTCGACGAGCGCCGCGTCTTCGATGCTGCGCACGCCGTGGTCGATCCGGTCGACCTTCAGCACGTCGAGCGCTTCGTGGATGTAGGCGGGCGGGCCTTCCTCGCCCGCATGCGCGACGAGCTTCAGCCCGAGCGCACGCGCCTTCTCGAACACGCGCGCGAACTTGGCCGGCGGATGGCCGAGCTCGGACGAATCGAGGCCCACGCCGATCAGCCGGTGGCGATAGCGCTCGAACAGCGGCAACGCGGATTCGAACGTCGCGAGCGCGTCCTCTTCGGACAGGTGGCGCAGGAAGCACAGGATCAGCCTGCTCGACAGCCCGCGCCGTTCGGCATCGGCGAGTGCGCGCTCGATGCCCGCGACGACCGTCTCGATCGGCACGCCGCGCTCGGTGTGCGTCTGCGGATCGAAGAACAGTTCGGTATGGACGACGTGGTCGGCGAGCGCGCGTTCGCAGTACGCGGCCGTCATGTCGTAGAAATCCTGCTCGGTCAGCAGCACGCTCGCGCCGGCGTAATAGATGTCGAGGAACGACTGCAGGTCGGTGAACGCGTACGCGGCGCGCAGCGCGTCGATCGAGTCGTACGCGAGCTTCACGCCGTTGCGCTGCGCGAGCGCGAAAATCAGTTCGGGCTCGAGCGAGCCTTCGATGTGGATGTGCAGCTCCGCTTTCGGCGCGCGGGCAATCTTGTCCTTGAATGTCGGGGTCATGGCGTCGTTCTTGGTCGGTCAGTAGGTAGGGGAAGCCTGCGCGGACGCATTCGCCTCGACGGCCTGCAGCAATTGCGCGGCCACCGAGATCGCGATCACTTCGGGCGCCTTGTCGATGATGCCTTCGACGCCGATCGGGCAGCGCATCCGCGCGACCTGGGCCGGGTCGATGCCGATCGCCGCGAGGCGATGATCGAACTGTACGCGTTTCGCCTGCGAGCCGGTCATCCCGAAGTACGCATAGTCGCCGCGTCGCAGGATGCGTTCGGCCAGCACGAAATCGAGTGCATGATCGTGCGTCATCACGACGAAGTAGGACTGCGGCGGCGCGGCGTCGACCGCGTCGGCCGGGGCAGCGGCCGCTTCGATCGCGAGGTTGCCGATGCCGGCGAGCGCGTCGGCCGGCGGGAACACCGCAGCGGGCCCGTCGATCCAGCGCACGTGGCACGGCAGCGTCGCCAGCACCTTCACGAGCGCGGTGCCGATGTGCCCGGCGCCGAACAGCACGACGGGGAACGCAAACGGCGCGATCGTCTCGGTCATCAGCGACACGCCGCCGGTTTCCCACAGCAGGCAGTCGGCCCGCGCGGCTTCCGGTTCGGGCTCGCTCAACAGCGGCGCGCCCGGCGAGGGGCCGAATGATACGCTACGCACGGTCGCGGCGCCGGCCGCGACGCGCTTCGCGAGCGACATGATCCAGCCGAGATCGCCGACGTCGAGCCGCTCGAACGCGAGCACCACGGCGCCGCCGCAGCACTGGCCGAGACTCGGGCCGAGCGCGAGCCGTTCGAGCCGGCGCGCGTGCGGCACGTGCGCGCCATCCTTCAGCAGGTGTCGCGCGATCTCGATCGCCTTCCATTCCAGATGACCGCCGCCGATCGTATGGCGGGCCGTGTCGCGCGTGACGAGCATCTTGGTGCCGGCCTCGCGCGGCGCGGAGCCGTCGGTATGCGCGACCGTCACGAGCACGGCCGCTTCGCCGTGCGCGAGCAGTTGCTGCAGATCGCCGAGCCAGGCTTCCATCAGCACACCCCGTTCGGAACGACGCGGCACGACACGCGGCGCGGGCCGGCGGGCGTGGCGATGACGGACGGGAGCAGGGCCGGCCGGCCGCACGGCTGATGCGGGACGACGGCAGCGCGCCGACGCTGCGCGCGAACGGCGCCGCCGGACACGCGGACGCCATGAGGGTGACGGATGCGGATGGTTTGCGTTGTCATGAGGAATCCAGTCGACATTGCGGATCGGGCGCGCGTTACGCAGGGGTGGTGAGACCGCCTGGCCTCGCGCACGTAGATCGCCATCCAGTCCCGAAGATAGCATCGCCGCGCGGCGCGAACATGGCCGGGCAGTGATCCGGGCTATCAGGAGGCGATCATGTCGATCATAGGCCCGCCGCGCGGGATCGGGGCGCCGATGCGTGCGCATCGGGCCGAAACGCACGCGTGACGGGGCGGGGGCGCGTCGGTTGCGCGACGCGCGTTCGTCCGGCGATCCGGGCGGCGGCGGGGTAGGGGTTTACGCGCGGCCGGCCGGACAGGGCGGGCGGAAGCGGCGGTTCGCGTCGCCGGCGTGCGGCCCGATCGGCCGGGCCGCACTTGCCGGCGGCCGCAACAGCGGCCGGTCAGCGGGCGAGCTTGCGGCGATGACGCCAGAGGCTCGCGACGACCGCGGCCAGGATCACGGCGAAGCCGATCAGCGCCCAGCCGGGCAGCAGGATGCCGAGGATCGGCGGGTAGACGGTCTCGCACAGCCCGGCGACCTTGAACATGCCGGGGAACCACTGCGCGGGCGGCAGGCTGTCGACGATCGGCTGCAGCGTGTCGAAGCCGCAGCTGAAGCCCGGATTCATCTGGATCGACAGGTGCCGCGCGGCCGTGCCGACACCGCCGGCCGCGGCGATCGCGATCAGCAGCTCGAGCACCCAGATGCCGCGCCAGTTGCGGATCCCGGCGGCCAGGAACGCGAAGATCCCGATCGCGCAGAAGAAGTAGCGCTGGATGATGCACAGCGGGCACGGATCTTCGTTCTTCACGTACTGCAGGTACAGCGCGCCGGCCAGCAGGGCGATGCACGCCCATCCGAGCAGCATCAGCAGGCGGCGTTCACGGCGTAGCGCAAGCGTGTAGTCGTTCATGTCGGCGGGGTTCCTCGTCGGTCGGTCCGGAAAACAATCGCGCGATTTTAGCGCGAACGGTCTGGCACGAAACTGACAGCGCGCGTGCGGCAACCTGCCGCACCGCGCGCATCGCCCGCCGGCGATCGGCGATGCGGTCAGCGGATCGTGTTCAGCACGGCCTCGACTGCCTGGCCGATCGCGAGCAGCGCGTCGTCGCGATGCGGCGCCGCCGCGAGCATCAGGCCGACCGGCGCCGCGTCGCGCGGATGGCACGGCAGCGACAGTCCGCACGCATCGAGGAAGTTGAATGCGCTCGGGTTGCGCAGGATCAGCGCATTGGTGCGCGTGAACGCGTCGTCGTCCGTTTCGAGGTCGGCGATGCGCGGCGGCACGACCGGCACCGTCGGCGCGACGAGCGCATCGAAGCGCGCCCAGACCGTGTGCGCGGCTTCGTCGAGCATCGCGGCGCGCGCGGCGAGCAGGTCGAGATAGTCGGCCGCGCTCGCGGGTTCGCCCTTCAGGATCCGCGTCAGCACGCGCGGGTCGTACTGGTCGCGATGTCGGGCGAGCAGCGGCCGATGCCAGGCGTACGCCTCGATCGGCGAGAAGCCGAAGCGGTTGATCTCCGGCAGCCGGTCGAGCGCGGCGAAGCGCACGTCGGTGACGATCGCGCCGGCGGCTTCGAGATGCTTGAGCGCGGTGTCGAGCGCGGCCGCGACGTCGGCGTCGACGCCATCCGTCACGTAGTTCGTCAGCACGCCGAGCCGCACGCCTTCGAGCGGCCGGGCGGCCGGCACGTGCGGCTCGAGGCCCGCGAGCATCCGGTCGACGAGGGCGCAGCACGCGACCGTCAGGCCGATCGGGCCGAACGAGTCGAGCGTCGTCGACAGCGGCACGCCGCCTTGCGTCGGGATCCGGCTCGCGGTCGGCTTGAAGCCCGTCAGCCCGCACAGCGCGGCCGGAATGCGGATCGAGCCGCCCGTGTCGGTGCCGAGCGCGACGGCGGCCATCCCGTCGGCGACGGACGCGGCCGCGCCCGACGACGAACCGCCGGAAATCCGCGCATCGCCCGGCACGTCGCGATGGTACGGCGAGCGCGGATTGCCGAAGTGCGGATTCAGCCCGAGCCCCGAGAATGCGAATTCGCTCATGTTGGTGCGGCCGACCAGCACCGCGCCCGCACGCTTGAGCCGCGCGACGGCGACTGCATCGGTGCGCGCGGCCGGCGCGCCGTCGAGCACGCGCGAACCCGCGCGCGTCACCTGGCCCGCGACGTCGAACAGGTCCTTCACCGACACCGGGATGCCCGCGAGCGGCGACAGCACGGTGCCCGCGGCGCGCAGCCGGTCGTGCGCGTCGGCGGCCGCGCGCGCGTTGTCGGCGTCGACTTCGGTGAAGACGACGGCGCCCTGGCCCGACGGATCGGCGATCCGGTCGAGCGCGGTATCGACGAGCGCGCGGCTCGTGGTGCGGCCGGCCGCGAGGTCGGCGGCGAGCTGGGCGAGCGGGGGGAACGGCGTGAACGTGGTCATGAGCGGCTCAGGGGCGAAGATGTTGAAGAAGGGTGGAGCGAAACGAATCGATATGGCGCTCGACGGCGTCGCGCGCGCCGGCGGCGTCGCGGGCGGACAGCCGGTCGAACAACGCGCGGTGTTCGTGCTGGACGTCGGCGAGATGATGCGGTTCGGACAGCGTGACGAACCAGAAGCGCAGCGAGCGCTCGTGCAGCGCGCGCAGGATCTCGGCGAGGACCGCGTTGCGCGCGGCGGCGGCGATCGCCTGGTGAAACGCGCGGTCGAGTTCCATCATCCCCTCCACGTCATGCGTGTCGACGCAGGCCTGTCCGTCGTCGAGCAGCGCGGCCAGGCGCGCGAGATCGTCCGGCGTCGCGTGGCGCGCGGCGAGTTCGGCGCAGTGCGCTTCATTGATGCGCCGCACGTCGATCACCGCGACGATGTCGTCGAGCGACAGCGGCTGCACCATCAAGCCCTTGCGCGGCATCACCGACAGCAGCCCCTCGAGCACGAGCCGATGCACGGCCTGGTGCACCGGCGTGCGGCCGATCCCCGTGCGCGCGACGAGGTCGGCTTCGTTGAGCGCGGCGCCCGGCTTCAGGCGCATCGTGATGATGTCGCGCTGGATCAGCGCGTACGCACGGTCGGCGAGGCTGGCCGCCGGCGCGGCGAACCGGTCGCGGGTGACGTCGGTCAGGGTATTCATGCGATGAGCGGCGCGGCGGCCGGGCGGGGCGCGATCATGGCGCGGGCGATCGGGAGGCGTGGACGATGTCTGGATATTATTGTGATATATCACTGATGTCCAGTGCGGGCGCGCGGCCGGGGGACACGCCCCGGCGCCGCCGGCAACCACTTGCAACAATGGCGACAGGATGTTGCAGGTTTGCCGCGCGATCGTGCACTGAAGCATAATGAATCCTCGTCTATCCATACGCGTGAGCGACGTACCAGACCATCGTCATGAGCGAACACACGCCTTCCCCGGCCGGTCTGCCCGGCACCTCTTCCGCTTCCTCCGATTCCCTCCGTCCCGAGCCGGCGAAAATGCCCGATGCGCCGGCCGCGCAAGCCGCCGCGCAGAACGTCGCCGTGGACGGTGCGTCGCCGGTCACGATCGCGTCCGAGCCCGGTGCGCCCGGCGCCCCCGATGGCGCGGTCGCACCGCCGAAGCCGGGTGCGCCGCCTCCCGGCTTCGGTGCGCCGCCTGATTTCGAAACGTCGCGGCCGCCGCCCGCGAGCGCGCAGAATGCGCCGCCGGCCTACCTGAAGCAGAGCGACACGCCATGGTCGGTGTTCGGCCGGATCGTCGCGGCGCGGGCGCGCCGGCTGTTCGATCGCGCCGGCCAGCGCATCACGCAACGCACGCTGCGCATCGGCGTGTCGGCGCGGATCTTCCATCCGGAACCGGGTGCGAAAGGGCTGCGCGGCAAGACGCTGCAGTATCTCGAGGAATCGATCGCCCACTGGGTGATGTCGCGCGACGTGCTCGTGTTCATGATTCCGACCGTCGGCCACCAGGGGATGATCCACCCGAGCAACATCCGTCTGCGCGACTACGCGAAGCATCTCGACGGCCTGCTGCTGCAAGGCGGGGCCGACGTGTCGCCGCAAACCTACGCGGCCTCGGATGTGCGCCCCGAATGGCCGGGCGATCGCGTGCGCGACATGTACGAACTCGAGCTGCTGCATGAATTCGTCGAGTCCGGCAAACCCGTCCTCGGCGTGTGCCGCGGCTGCCAGCTGATCAACGTCGCGTTCGGCGGCTCGCTGTACCAGGACATCGCCACCGATGTGCCGACCGCGAATGCGCACGTGAGCGAGCATTACGACCAGCATCGTCACGCGATCCGCTTCCCGGACACGTCGACGCTGGCGAGCATGTTCCCCGGGCGCAGCGAAGCGATCGTCAACTCGATCCACCACCAGGCGATCCGCGATCTCGGCCGCGACCTGAACATCGAGGCCGTGTCGGCCGGCGACTGGATCATCGAGGGCATCCGCCATCGTCGTTCGCCGTTCGTCGTCGGCGTGCAATGGCACCCCGAGTTCCATCGTGCGGGCGGCGCGGAGTTGCTCGACTGCACGCCGCTGCTCGATGCATTCCTGCGCGCGGCGCGTGAAACGCGTCTGTAGCCAGCCGTATTTCCGGCGTTGTCCGAAGGCCGGCCGCTTCCCGATAAATTCGAGATGCGGCCGTTTCTTTTTGAACGATAATCGCGAGTTCCGATTCGTTCGCCGGAGTCCGACGTTGGCTTTCCGAAATATTTCCCCTGCACGATGCGCTGCGTGGATCGTTGCGCTGGCTGCCTGCGCGCAAGCGGGCGCGGCCTGGTCGGCCGACGCGACCGCACCCGTCGCCGGAACGCGCCCGGCAGTCACGAGCCTGAGCGGTGCCGAGGCGCCGGCGCCGGCCGCGACGGACGCAACCGCGCAAGGCAACGTCGCCGAGCTGACGCGGATGCTGCACGACGGCCGGATCGTCGAAATGCGCACGACGTACAACGGCAGCTACGGCGCGAGCCTGATGTTCGATCCGCGCGAGATGACGTACTACGTCGCGCTGTTCCAGGACAAGAATCTGTGGCGCGTGATCCGGTCGCAGGAAAAGAACCGCGCGGAGATGGTCTACGCAAACTTCGTCCAGCAGACCGTGCAACTCGCCGATATCGAGATCCGCCGTACCGAACTGCAGGCGCAGAAAGCCTTTCTCGAACGCGTGATCGCGCTGCAGGCGAACCGCGCGCAGCAGTTGCAGGCGGACCTGAGCGTCGCGCGCAGCCAGCAAGCCGAAGTCGCGCAGCGCCAGAAGTCGGCGCAGGAACAGACGCAGGCGCTGCAGGTCGAGAAGCGTGCCGCGCAGATGCAGTTGCGCGATCTGCAGGAGCAGGTGCGGCAACTCGAGAAGCAGACCGAATCGGGGCTGCCCGCGCACAAGTAACGGTTCGTCGGACGCACGGCGAAAACGACCGGAACCCGGCGAAGCGATCTTCGCCGGGTTTTTTGTTGGGCGGGCCCGGGATGGGGCGTCGTCAGTGTGCGAACGCGTCGGGCGTATCGGTCAGTCGGCGGTGGGACAGCCGGGACGTCCAGTCGAACCCGGCGGCGGGGGCGTGCATGGCACGCTCAGGCTGGGTGATGCGCAGCGCGTTTGCCGTCGCGATGAGCGTGAGCGGATCGTCCGGCGTGGCGCCGGCTTCGCGTGTGTCCGTTGCATGTGGTGGCGGGGCAAGCCGATCGCGTGTTTGGGCGCGCGGTGGTTCGGTGCCGGATGGACGGCGCGCCGCCACATGCGCGGTGCCTGGTGTCCGGGCCGGCGCCGCTGCCGTGCGCGAGCCGGCGGTTCGATGCGGGGACGCCGGTGGTGGCGTCGTAGCGCGCTGGACACCGGAGCTTGCCTGCGGTTGAAGCGGCGCCGGGCGACGCGTATCGCGATGCGCGGCCGATCGCGGCGCCGCAGTTTTCGCCGTTGGCGCTGCTGCCGTGTGCCGCGGTGAAGTGTGCCGCGGTGAAGTGTGCGCCGGCGTGTCCGGCTGAACTGGCGCGACCCGTACGGTACCGGTCGAAAACGTTGCATGGTCGCGCGCACCGTCGGTCGCTTGAAGCGCGTATGCAGGCCCGAAACCCGTGAACGGTTCATGCGCGGCGATCAGCCAGCCGATGATGCCGAACGCGCCGATGCTCCAGCAGGTTGCGTATATCGCGCGCCGGTCCCGGCGGTTGCCTGAAGGACGCGGGACGCGCCGGCCGGCGACGACGGGCGCGGCAAGCGATCCGGCCGCCGCCGTCGGCTGCCAGCGGCACTCGCGGTGCGGCCGGTCGACGTCGATGCAGGACGTCGTCAGCGTCGCGAGGCAGTTCTTGCTGGGCCGTGCACCGGATGCGCCGCGAAACTTCCAATCGCGGCCGAACGGCGGCACGTGGTCGAGCGGGGCGACGCGAGGGCGGGCGAGCGCGCCTTCGACGGGGACAAGAGGCGAGTGGGTCATGAGGGCGGCGCGGACATGTCGTCGCAAATCGTGACATTGTGGTCAGCCGACGAAGGCCGGTCGATCAGATCAATCTGATTCTTTTGCCCGTTTCAGGGCGACTCGTACGAGGCGAATGCCACGAAGGCAACGACAGCGGCGCTCCAAGGCAAATGTCGGCTTCGCGTGGCATCATTCGCGAACCATGCCGGTGCAAGCGTCGTTGTGCGATGCGCCACCGGCGGGCAGCGATGCCCGTGCGCGCCGGCCCGGCGCGGCGCGCATCGCCGGGTCCATGCGGCGCGCATTCGCGCCATCCGAGCTGAGCGAGAAAAACATGTCCACAGCGTCACACGCCATCGCGCAGGAATCGAAAGTCCGCACCGTGTTCCGGGTCGTCAGCGGCAACTTCCTGGAAATGTACGACTTCATGGTCTACGGGTACTACGCGTCGGCCATCGCGAAAACCTATTTCCCGAGCGGCAACGCATTCGCGTCGTTGATGCTGTCGCTGTCGGTGTTCGGCGCCGGCTTCCTGATGCGGCCGGTCGGCGCGATCGTGCTCGGCGCATACATCGACCATCACGGCCGCCGCAAGGGGCTGATCCTGACGCTCGGGCTGATGGCGATCGGCACGCTCGCGGTGGCCGCGATACCGGGCTATGCGACGATCGGCGTGCTCGCGCCGGTGCTCGTGCTGCTCGGCCGGCTGCTGCAGGGTTTCTCGGCCGGCGTCGAACTCGGCGGCGTGTCGGTGTACCTGTCGGAGATCGCGACGAAGGGCCACAAGGGGTTCTATACGTCGTGGCAGTCGGGCAGCCAGCAGGTGGCGGTGGTGTTCGCCGCGCTCGTCGGCGTGCTGCTGAATCGCGTACTGCCTGCCGAGGAGATGACCGCGTGGGGCTGGCGCATCCCGTTCCTGATCGGCTGCCTGATCGTGCCGTTCCTGTTCCTGATCCGCCGTTCGCTGAAGGAGACCGACGAATTCCTCGCGAAGCGTCATCGCCCGACGATGGGCGAGATCATGCGCTCGATGCTCGACAACTGGGGCGTCGTGGTCGCCGGCATGGGGATGGTGATCATGACGACGGTGTCGTTCTACATGATCACCGCGTATACGCCGACCTTCGGCAAGGAAGTGCTGCACCTGTCGTCGCTCGACGCGCTGGTCGTGACCGTCTGCGTCGGTGTTTCGAACCTCGTGTGGCTGCCGCTGTCCGGCGCGCTGTCCGACCGTGTCGGCCGCCGCCCCGTGCTGATCGCGTTCACCGTGCTGACGCTGCTGACGGCTTACCCGGCCGTGCTGTGGCTCGTCGGCGATCCGTCGTTCCTGAGGCTGCTCGCGGTCGAGCTGTGGCTGTCGTTCCTGTACGGGTCGTACAACGGCGCGATGGTCGTCGCGCTGACCGAAGTGATGCCGGCCGACGTGCGCACGGCCGGCTTCTCGCTCGCCTACAGCCTGGCGACGACGATCGGGGGCTTCACGCCCGCGATCTCGACGCTGCTGATCCACCAGACCGGCAACAAGGCGGCGCCGGGACTGTGGCTGAGCGTGGCGGCCATCTGCGGGCTGATCGCGACGCTCGTGCTGTATCGCACGTCCGAAGCGCGCAACCAGTACAAGGCGGCCTGACGGGCACCATTCCGTCGCGCACGTCGCGCGGCACGGGCCGCGTGGATCGTATTGAAAAAGGGAGCGCACCGCGCTCCCTTTTTTCGTCTGCGTTCAGGCGTCGCGTCGCAACTGGCCGGCAACCGTGGCCGCGACGTCGAGCCATTCGCCCGGCGCGGGCTGGCGGGCGATCCGGGCCTGCGGATACCACGGGCAGTCGTCGCCGGTGAACCAGCGCCAGTCGGGCGCGAACGGCAGCATGACCCACAGCGGCTTGCCGAGGGCGCCCGCGAGGTGCGCGACGGCCGTGTCGATCGTGACGACGCCGTCGAGCCGCTCGATCAGCGCAGCCGTGTCGGCGAAGTCGTTCAACCGGCCGTCGAAGCGATGCACGCGCGGATGCGCGTCGACGCGCGCGCGTTCGTCGTCGTCGAGCGCGGGTTGCAGCACGATCCAGTCGATGTCCGGCAGCGCGAGCAGCGGCGCGAGCGCATCGAACGGCATCGAGCGGTTTTCCTGCGCCTGCCGGCGCCCCGACCAGGCAAGCCCGAACTTGCGCTTCGACTGCCCGCCGAGCGAGCCGCGAAAGCGCCGACGGGCACTGTCGGGCGCATCGAGGTAGCGCGAGCCGCCGACGATGTCGTCCGGCTGCAGCCCAAGCAGGAACGGCAGGCTCATCAGCGTGCAGGCAACATCCGCCGCGGGCGGCCTGGCGGCACCCGGTGCGACGAGCGTCACGCGCCAGCGCGACGCGGCCGGCGCCAGCAGCGGCACGAGTTCCGGCTGGACTTCGAGCACGAGGTGCGCGCAGCGTGCGCGGGCAAGCGGCACGAAGCGGACGAACTGCAGCGTGTCGCCGAACCCCTGTTCCGCACGGATCAGCAGCGTGCGTGACGCAATCGGCTCGCCTTGCCAGCGCGGCAGCGTGCCGAGCGACGTCGCGCCGGGCGTCTCGTGGCGCGCTTCGTAGGCCGGCAGCCCGCGCGTGAAGTCGCCGAGCGTCAGCAGCGTGACCGCGCGGTGCAGCCGCGCGAGCGTGAGATCGGGCGCGACGCGCAGTGCCTGGTCGAACGCGCGCAGTGCCATCTCGTATGCGCGGAGCGCGTGATGCGCGTTGCCGAGGTTCAGCCACGCGAGGCCGAACGACGGATCGAGACCGACCGCGCGCTCGTAGTAGGGCAGTGCGTCGCGGTGGCGCCCCTGGGCGCACAGGGCGTTCGCGAGCCCGAACAGCGCGAGCGGAAACGGCGGGTGCAGCGCGAGCGCCGCTTCGAACGCGGCGGCCGCCTCCGCATGCCGGCCGACCGCGTCGAACGTGTTGCCGAGATTGAAATGCGCGGCGACGAAGCGCGGCTGCGCGGCGATCGCGGCCTGGAAGTGCGTGATCGCGTCGTCGGCGCGGCCCATCGCGTTCAGCGCCATCGCGAGGTTGTTGTGCGCGCCCGCATGCCCGGGCCGCAGTTCGAGCGCGCGACCGAACGCGGCGAGCGCATCGTCGTGGCGGCCGAGCGCGTTCAGCGCGTTGCCGAGATTGTTGTGGATCGATGCGTCGTCGGGCGTGAGCCGCAGCGCGCGGCCGAACGCATCGATCGCGTCGTCGTGCCGCTGCAGCGCCGCATACGCATTGCCGAGGTTGTAGTGCGCGAGCGGGAATTCGGGCGCGAGTGTCAGCGCGTTGCGAAAGCGGTCGATCGCTTCGTCGAGCCGGCCGAGCGCCTTCAGCGCGTTGCCGAGATTGAGTTGCAGCGCGGCATCGTCCGGGCGCAGCGCGACCGCGCGGCCGACGAGGTCGGCCGCTTCGGCATGCTGGCCCTGCTGGTGCCGCAGCACGCCGAACAGGTGCAGCGCGTCGGCGTTGGCGGGGTCGGAGGCGAGCGCGTTGCGATAGCCGTGCTCGGCCTCGGCGAGGCGGCCTGCGCGGTGTGCGGCGTACGCCCGGTCGAATGCGGAATCCATGACGCGAAAACTGACGGAAAGCGCGTATTTTCCCACACCGCGTGGGGGGGCCGCCGGTCGGCCGGTCGGCATATGGCCCCGTCACGCGGAGCGGCGTAGACTGGCAGGGTCGCGTGTCATCGAGGTTCTCATGGCTGACACACTGTCCGATATCCCGCCCGTGCTGATCGTCGGCGCGGGGCCGACCGGTCTCGCCGCGGCGATGAGCCTTGTGCGTGCCCGCGTGCCGGTGCGCATCATCGATCGTCTCGCGGCGCCCGCGCCGTATTCGCGCGCGATCGGCATCCAGGCGCGCACGCTCGAGCTGCTGGAGCAGCATCGCGCGGTCGAACCGTTTCTCGCGCTCGGTCATCGCGCGCATGCGGCCGCGCTGCATGCCGACGGCCGCGAGATCGCGCGGCTCGATTTCGATCCGCTGCAAACGCGCTATCCGTATCTGCTGTTTCTCGATCAGAGCATCACCGAGCGCCTGCTGGCCGAACACCTGGCGCAGCTCGGCGTGACGGTCGAGCGCGGCGCGACGCTGACCGCGTGCGACGCGGGCGGCACGTCGCTCGACGTGTCGATCCGCCGCGCGGACGGCCGCGACGAGTCGTTCGCGCCGTCGTACCTGATCGCGGCGGACGGCGCGCACAGCACGGTCAGGCATCTGCTCGGCCTGGGCTTTGCCGGGCAGGCGTTCGAACAGACGTTCCTGCTTGCCGATTTCGCGGCGATCCCCGATTGGCCGGACGAAGAGATCCACCTGTTCACGTCGTCCGACGGCATGGCCGGCCTGTTTCCGATGGGCGACGGCCGTTACCGGCTCGTGGCCGACCGTCCACCCGGCAGCGACGCGTCGTCCGATGCGCCGACGCCGACGCTCGCGGAGTGCGACGCGATCGTGCGTCGCCGTGCCGGCGTGTCGATCTCCCCGAGCGATCTCGCGTGGTCGTCCTATTTTCACCTGCATAGCCGAATGGTCGACCGGTTGCGTCACGGCCGCGTCTTTTTCGCGGGCGACGCCGCGCACGTCCACAGCCCGGCCGGCGCGCAGGGCATGAACACCGGCATCCAGGAAGCGTTCAATCTCGGCTGGAAGCTAGCGCGCGTGCTGGGCGCCGGCACGCCCGAGCGGCTGCTCGACACGTACCACGCGGAGCGCCATCCGATCGAGCGCGACGTGTTGCGGCAGACCGGATTCGTCACGCAGATGGTCGAAGCCGAGCGCGGTGCGATGCGGCTGCTGCGCGATCATGTCGTACCGCTGCTGGCGTCGTTCGGGCCGATGCGCGACGCGGTGCGGCGCACGGTCAGCGAGCTCGGCGTGCAGTACCGGAAAAGTCCGCTCACGCTCGAGCGCGTGCTCGACGGCGGCCCGCGCGCGGGCGAGCGGGCACCCGATGCACTCGTGCATGTGCTCGACGGGCCGCTCGGCCGCGCACCGGGGACGGCGCGGTTATACGATCTTCACGATCCGGCGAGCTTCACGCTGTTGCTGCTGGAAGAACCGGCGGATGCCGATACCGGCGAGGTGCCGCCGATGTCGGCCGACGCGCGGGCGCTCGTGCAGGGGCTCGAACGGATCATGCCGGAAGCGGTGCGCGCGTGGCGCGTCACCGATGCCGCAGGCGATGGCGCCGCCGGCCTGGCGCAGGAATACGGCCGCTCGCGGCCGTCGTTCTACCTGTTGCGGCCCGACGGTTATGTCGCCGTGCGCGGGCGCACGGCAACCGACGCGAACGCGCTGCTGCGCCACTGCGAAACCTGGTTCGCGGGCATGACGCAGTCCGCGTAGCGGCGCGATCAGACGCTCGCGGCGGCGGGCACGAGCGAGGCCCGATGCGCGGCGACCGCGTCGCGCACGATCGGTGCCGCGCGTTGCGCGCCTTCGCTCGACGGATTGTCGAGCGCTGCGAGCAACGCGCGGCGCATCCGCGGTTCCCAGAAGCGCCGGAGATGGTCGGCGATGCCGGCCAGCGCTTCGTCGCGATCGGGCATCGATTCGAAGAATGCGCCGATCTGGTTGGCCATGTCGATCAGGTGTCCTTGATCCATCGCTGCCTCACTTGCCTGTCGTCACGGTGTCGGGCGTCGCCGCGCGGCGCTCGAGCAGGTCGATCTGCTCCGCGTTGAAACGCGCATACGCACGCTGCCAGTCGGACGGTTGCGCGACCGGCAGCACCTGCACGGCCGTCACCTTGTATTCGGGGCAGTTCGTCGCCCAGTCGGAACTGTCGGTCGTGATCACGTTCGCGCCCGATTCCGGGAAGTGGAACGTCGTGTACACGACGCCCGGCTGCATGCGCTCCGTCACGAGCGCGCGCAGCACCGTCTGCCCGGCGCGCGATTCGATGCCGACCCAGTCGTCGGTCCGGATCCCGCGATCCTGGGCGTCGTGCGGATGGATCTCGAGGCGGTCCTCTTCGTGCCACCGGACGTTTTCGGTCCGGCGCGTCTGCGCGCCGACGTTGTATTGCGACAGGATGCGGCCCGTCGTCAGGATCAGCGGATAGCGCTGCGTGACCTTCTCCGGCGTCGGAATGAACTTGGTGATCACGAACCGGCCCTTGCCGCGCACGAATGCGTCGATGTGCATGGTCGGCGTGCCGTCCGGCGCGTGCTCGTTGCACGGCCACTGGATGCTGCCGAGCGCGTCGAGCTTCTCGTACGACACGCCCGAGAAGGTCGGCGTGAGCCGCGCGATCTCGTCCATGATTTCCGACGGATGCGTGTAGTGCATGTCGTAGCCGAGCGCCTGCGACAGCAGCAGCGTCACTTCCCAGTCCGCGTAGCCCGCGAGCGGCGGCATCACCTTGCGCACGCGCGAGATGCGGCGCTCGGCGTTCGTGAACGTGCCGTCCTTCTCGAGGAACGTCGAACCCGGCAGCAGCACGTGCGCATATTTCGCGGTCTCGTTCAGGAAGATGTCCTGCACGACGATGCATTCCATCGCCGACAGCGCGGCCGCCACGTGTTGCGTGTTCGGGTCCGACTGGACGATGTCCTCCCCCTGGCAGTAGAGCCCCTTGAAGCTGCCGTCGAGCGCCGCGTCGAACATGTTCGGGATGCGCAGCCCCGGTTCCGGTTGCAGCGTGGCCGACCACGCCTGCTCGAACTGCGCGCGCACGACCGCGTCGCTGATGTGCCGGTAGCCGGGCAGTTCGTGCGGGAACGAGCCCATGTCGCACGACCCCTGCACGTTGTTCTGGCCGCGCAGCGGATTGACGCCGACGCCCTCGCGGCCGATGTTGCCGGTCGCCATCGCGAGGTTCGCGATGCCCATCACCGTCGTCGAGCCTTGCGCGTGTTCGGTGACGCCCAGCCCGTAATAGATCGCCGCGTTGCCGCCCGTCGCATAGAGGCGCGCGGCTTCGCGCACGCGTTCGGCCGGCACGCCCGTCACGTCGGCGGTCGCCTCCGGCGAATTCTCGTCGCGCGACACGAATTCGCGCCATTGCTCGAATGCGCGGGTATCGCAGCGTTCGGCGACGAAGACGTCGGCGACGAGCCCCTCGGTGACGATCACGTGCGCGAGCGCGTTGACGATCGCGACGTTGGTGCCGGGGCGCAGTTGCAGGTGGTGCGTGGCCTTCACGTGCGGGCCGTCGACGACGTCGATGCGGCGCGGGTCGATCACGATCAGCTTCGCGCCTTCGCGCACGCGGCGCTTCATCCGCGAGCCGAACACCGGGTGGCCGTCGGTCGGGTTCGCGCCCATCACGACGATCACGTCGGCCTGGCCGACCGAGGCGAACGTCTGCGTGCCGGCCGATTCGCCGAGCGTCGTCTTGAGACCATAGCCGGTCGGCGAATGGCACACGCGCGCGCAGGTATCGACGTTGTTGTTGCCGAACGCGGCACGCACGAGCTTCTGCACGAGATAGGTTTCCTCGTTCGTGCAGCGCGACGACGTGATGCCGCCGATCGAGTCACGGCCGTACTTCTGCTGCAGCTTGCGGAATTGCGTAGCCGCATACGTGAGGGCTTCGTCCCAGCTCACTTCGCGCCACGGGTCGGTGATCTTCTCGCGGATCATCGGCTTCGTGATGCGGTCCTTGTGCGTCGCGTAGCCCCAGGCGAAACGTCCCTTCACGCACGCGTGGCCTTCGTTGGCGAGGCCGTTCTTGTGCGGCGTCATGCGCACGACCTGCGTGCCCTTCATCTCGGCCTTGAACGAGCAGCCGACACCGCAGTACGCGCAGGTCGTGACGACCGAGTGTTCGGCCTGCCCGAGCTGCACGACGGATTTTTCCTGCAGCGTGGCCGTCGGGCATGCGGCGACGCACGCGCCGCACGACACGCATTCCGATGCCATGAACGATTCGCTTTCGCCCGCGGCGACACGCGATTCGAAACCGCGTGCGGCGATCGTCAGGGCGAACGTGCCCTGCGTTTCCTCGCATGCGCGGACGCAGCGGTTGCAGACGATGCACTTCGACGGGTCGTACGTGAAATACGGATTCGATTCGTCCTTGCGGTCCTTCAGGTGATTCGCGCCGTCGAAGCCGTAGCGCACTTCGCGCAGCCCGACCACGCCCGCCATGTCCTGCAATTCGCAGTCGCCGTTGGCGGGGCAGGTGAGGCAGTCGAGCGGATGGTCGGAGATGTACAGCTCCATCACGTTGCGACGCAGCGACTGCAGCCGGTCCGACTGCGTGCGCACCTTCATGCCGGCTTCGGCGGGTGTCGTGCACGACGCCGGATAACCGCGCCGGCCTTCGATCTCGACGAGACACAGCCGGCACGAGCCGAACGGCTCGAGCGAATCGGTTGCGCAGAGCTTCGGGACGTTGACGCCGGCCTCGATCGCCGCGCGCATCACCGATGTGCCGGCCGGCACCGTCACCGGCTGGCCGTCGATTTCGAGCGTGACGTCGGTGTCGGCATGCCGTTGCGGCGTGCCGTAGTCGGTATCGTCGAACGGATCGCGGGCACGCGCCTGAGCGGCGCTCTTGCACGCGCATTGGCCCGAGCCGCAGCCGCCTTGGCGGACGTTGTTCGTGTCGAGGGACATGCAGGGCTCCTTCTGGGTCAGGCCGCGGCCTTGACCGGACCCGCTGCGGCATCCTTGCCGGCAGCGAGCCCGAAATCTTCGGGGAAATGGTCGAGCGCGGACAGCACCGGGTACGGCGTCATGCCGCCCATCGCGCACAGCGAGCCGGCCAGCATCGTGTCGCACAGGTCGCGCAGCAGCGTGACCTGACGCTCCGACGTGTCGCCGTCGCGGATGCGTGCGATCGTCTCGACACCGCGCGTCGAGCCGATCCGGCACGGCGTGCACTTGCCGCACGATTCGATCGCGCAGAACTTCATCGCGTATTCGGCCAGTTCGGCGAGGTTCGAGGTGTCGTCGTGCAGCACGATGCCGCCGTGACCGACGACCGCGCCGATCGCCGCATACGCCTCGTAGTCGAGCGGCACGTCCCACTGATGGTCGGGCAGGTAGGTGCCGAGCGGGCCGCCGACTTGCGCGGCGCGAGCGGGCCGGCCGCTGGCCGTGCCGCCGCCGAAGTCGAACAGCAGTTCGCGCAGCGTGACGCCGAACGCGAGTTCGACGAGGCCGCCTTGACGGATATTGCCCGCCAGCTGGAACGGCAGCGTGCCGCGCGAGCGGCCCATCCCGTAGTCGCGGTAGAACGCCGCGCCGCGCGCGAAAATCACCGGCGCCGTCGCGAGCGTGATCACGTTGTTGATGACGGTCGGCTGGCCGAACAGGCCCGCGAGCGCCGGCAGCGGCGGCTTCGCGCGCACGACGCCGCGCTTGCCCTCGAGCGATTCGAGCAGCGCGGTTTCCTCGCCGCACACGTACGAGCCCGCGCCTTTCGCGACGTGCAGCTCGAACGCGTGCGCGGAGCCGAGCACGTGCTCGCCGAGCCAGCCGGCTTCGCGCGCGCGGACGATCGCGGCTTCGAGTGTCGCGATCGCGTGCGGGTATTCGCTGCGCACGTAGATGTAGCCGACCGTCGCGCCCGTCGCGATGCCTGCGATGATCATCCCTTCGATCAGGCAGTACGGATCGCACTCCATGATCAGGCGGTCGGAGAACGTGCCCGAATCGCCTTCGTCCGCGTTGCAGACGATGTATTTCTGCGCGGCGTGCGCGTGCCGCACGGTGCGCCACTTGATGCCGGCCGGGAACGCCGCGCCGCCGCGGCCGCGCAGCCCCGATTCGATCAGCGTCTCGCAGGCGGCGTCGCCGTCGAGCGACAGTGCGTTCTTCAGGCCGGCGAGTCCTTCGTACCGCAGGTAGTCGTCGATCGACAGCGGGTCGGTCAGGCCGATCCGCGCGAACGTGAGGCGCTGCTGGCGCGCGAGATAGGGCAGTGCGTCGACGAGGCCGACGCTGCTCGGGTGCGTGCCGCCCTCGAGCCAGTGGGCGTCGAACAGCGCGGGCACGTCGGTGGCCGACAGGTTTGCATAGCCGACGCGGCCCGCGGCCGTGCCGATCTCGACGAGCGGCTCGAGCCACAGCAGCCCGCGCGAGCCGTTGCGGACCAGTTCGATCGCGACGCCGCGCCGTTCGGCCTCCGCGACGATCGCGGCGGCGAGCGCGTCCGCGCCGAGCGCCAGCGCGGACGAATCGCGTGGAACGTAGATGCGGGTCGTCATGCGGCCTCCTGCGAGTGGGCGACCGCGTCGGCGAGCAACGCGTCGAATTTCTCCGGCGTGACCTTCGCGTGCAGCACGCCGTTGACCGTCAGCGACGGCGACTGCGCGCACAATCCGAGGCAGTACACCGATTCGAGCGCGACGGCGTCCGGCGCGCGCGCAGCGGCGGCATCGCCGTGTGCCGCGTCGAACCGGCAGCCCGTGCGCGCCTCCGCATGGGCGGCGAGCGTTTCGCCACCCATGCTGCGGCACGCTTCGGCGCGGCACATCTGGATCGTCACGCGCGCGGGCGGCGCGGTGCGGAAGTGATGGTAGTAAGTCAGTACGCCGTGGACTTCCGCACGCGACAGGTTGAGTGCCTTGGCGAGCGGTGCGACGCAACCCGGCGGCACGTAGCCCGCGTCGTCCTGGATCGCGTGCAGGATCGCGACGAGCGACCGGCCGGCGCGCGCATGACGCTCGACGAGCGCGTCGGGCGCAGGGGAATTCGGGGACATCGGTTATGCTCCTCCAAAATCTCATATGCGCTTGCAGTTCATATAGTGCGCATCTCGACTTCGTTCTGATTGATTTTTATCAACCATAAGCGGAACATTCCGCGGTCGCAATAGGAAATCGGAGTGCATAATTGATTCGGATCGAATGCGACGCGTATCTGACCGTACGCGACACGGAAGGCCGGTCGGCCAGCCTGTCGGACGTCGCGCCGTTGCTCGAACTCGTGGCCGACACGGGCAGCATTGCGCAGGCGGCACAGGCCAAGGGGCTGTCGTACCGGCACGCGTGGGGCATGCTCCGCGCGCTGGAAGCGTGCATCGGCGGCGAGTTGATCGAAACGGCACGCGGCAAGGGCTCGACGCTGTCGGCGCTCGGGCAGGCGGTCGTCGATGCGCAGCGCCTCGCGCGCAGCCGGCTCGACGGGAATTTGCGCACGCTGGCGGCCGAAGTGGCGAGCGACCTGAACCGGCGGCTCGCGCAGCGCGACGGCGCCGTGCGCATCCATGCGTCGCACGGCTACGCGGTCGCGACGCTCGTCTCCGCGCTCGTCGATGCGCAGGCGGCCGTCGATATCAAGTATCGCGAGAGCATCGAGGCCGTACAGGCGCTCTCGCGCGGCGAATGCGACCTGGCGGGCTTCCATCTGCCGCGCGGCGCGTTCCGCGCGCAGTGCGCGCAGATCTACCGGCCGTGGCTCGACGACACGCGCCACGTGCTGATCCACCTGACGCGTCGTCAACAGGGGCTGTTCGTGCTGCGTGGCAACCCGAAGCAGGTCCGCGGTCTCGCGGATCTCGCGCGCAACGACATCCGCTTCGTCAACCGGCAGCCGGGGTCGGGCACGCGCATGTTGCTGGACCTCGCGCTGCGTGCGATCGGCATCGATCCGGAGCGCGTCGACGGCTATGCATCGGCCGAGCTCACGCATTCGGCGATCGCGGCATTCGTCGCGAGCGGGATGGCCGATCTCGGCTTCGGCGTCGAGCCGGCCGCGCATCATTTCGGGCTCGACTTCATCCCGGTCGTCGACGAGGACTATTACTTCGCATGCGAACGTGCGCGGCTCGACGCCCGGCCGCTCGCCGGCGTACTGGCGCTGCTGCGCGACGCACGTTTCGTCGAGCGTGTCGCGCATCTGGACGGCTACGATCCGGCCGCGTGCGGCACGCTGACGGGCATCGCGGCCGGGCTGGCCGGCGACGACGGCGCGCAGGCGCGGCACGGCAATTCCCGGTAACGGGGACGCGATCGGGTCGCGCTGCAACAGCGGGGGATTTGCGCTACGCTTGGCGCTTGATCAACGTTCCAACAAGCACGCCGTTCAGGCGTCATTCCGCCATGAAATTTTCCGTTCCCCACGCCGCGGCAGCGTTGACCGCGGGGCTGCTGGTCGTCGTTTCGCCGTTTGCGTCCGCGCAGAATTCCCCGGGTGTGCCGGGCGGCATCCTGAGCGAACAGTTTCGTTTGAACGAGCATCCGCAGATGCCGTTCGCGGCGTCGGCGCCATCGCAGAAATACCAGGGCGGCAAGAAGTCGGCGTTGCGCCGCAAGGGCGACCTGGGTGACCCGAACGGCTGCAACCTGAAGTGCCCGATGGATACCCAGTAATGCGCTGACCGGCGCGTTTGTGCCCGGGGTGAGGCGCCGTGCTTTCGCACGACTGCCCATCATCTGACCGCGGGTGGACGAGCGTCGATTCCGGGCCTGATGATGGTCGAGCCCCGCAAAGCGTTACCGCTTTGCGGGGCTCGTGCTTTTCGACGGGCCCGCATCCAACGGGGTGCCGGGCGGAGCTGCCGTACGCACGTCTGGCCGTCCCGCTCATTGATCTAGGGTTAACCCGTAATTCAGGAAGGATGTCTTCCAGAAACCTGCCTTATTCTTAAGCATCTGCCTACATAAACTTCGGTTTGTCAGCGATGAACAAGGTGTTCACCGCGAACACAGACAAATCTGGAGGTAGGTCATCATGAAGTCGCTCGTTCAAGCCGTCGTCGTTGCTGCTGCGCTCGTTGCCCCGGTCGTGTCGTTCGCCCAGTCGGGCTCGACGATCACCCGCGCGCAGGTTCGTGCCGAACTGGTCCAGCTCCAGCAGGCCGGTTACAACTCCGCCCGCGGCGAAGATCCGCATTATCCGGAAGCGATCCAGGCCGCGACGGCCCGGGTTGCAGAGCAGCAGCGTGCGCTGGCGCAAGCGCAAGGCGCCGACGTCAGCGGCTACGGCGCACAGGCGCAGGGCGCATCGGCATCGGGTTCGCGTGCGATGGGCGTGCGTCCCGCCAGCGCTGAAGAAATGAAGTCGCTGTATCGCGGCAGCTGAGCCGCGCGTCGCCCGGCGCGAACCGGTCGCGACGACGCGTCGTGGCCGGGGCCGCGGTAGCCGGGCTGGCCGCCGTCAGGCGCAGCGAGTGACTGCGCGGGGGCGGCCGACCATCCGTCACCTCCTGCCGCCGGAGTACCGGCGGCATTCCGCCCGGCCGCCCGTCCGTCAGTGGCTGGGCGCTTTTTCGGCAGGAGAGGGAGGCATGCGTTTCGCCGGCAACAAAAAACCCCGCAGACTTGCGTCATGCGGGGTTCGTGCGACGAGCGCGGAATTTGGTGGAGGCGGCGGGAATCGAACCCGCGTCCAGAAGCGCTCCACGACTAGTTCTACATGTTTAGTCCAGTCTTTTGATTTAACCGCAGCGACGCGGACGAACACGCTGCACTACGGCGATTCGCTAGATTTTCGACCCTGGCGTCGCGACGCCGACAGGGCTTAACTGACGTAAATGACCTCTGGCGGTATTGCTACCGGTCTTGCGACACTAGCCCGTCAGTGAACTAGGCAGAGGACGGCGGCCCTTAGGCTGCCAGTGCGAACGTATCGTCGTTTGCAGTTACGATTTTCCCATTGATTAACGAGGTGACGGGTCCTCGACATGCCCTAGCCGCTTCACAACCCCTGTCGAAACCAGGTCGCCCCCGCGGATAAGATCAATCATTATAGCCCAACATCGCGCAGCAGTTCGCGCAGTTCCTGCGTCGTATCGACGAGATGCTGCGCCTGCCAGTCGGTCGGTGCGACGCCGTCGCCGCAATAGCCGTACGCGGCCGCGACCGTCGCCATGCCGGCCGCGCTGCCGGCCTGAATGTCGCGCAGGTCGTCGCCGACGTAGACGATGCGCGCGGGCGCGAGCGTCAACTGGTCGGCCGCGTGCAGCAGCGGGGCCGGGTGCGGCTTCGGGTGCGGCGTTGTGTCGCCCCCGACGATGCAAGCGGCGCGCGGTGCGAGACCGAGCAGGTCGACGAGTGGCGCCGTGAGCCGCATCGCCTTGTTCGTGACGATCCCCCAGCGCACGCCGCGCGCATCGAGTTCGTCGAGCACGTCGCCGATGCCCGGGAACAGCACCGTATGCACGCAGAGATCCGTCGCGTAGTTGGCCAGGAACTCGTCGCGCATCGCTTCGTAGCCGGGCGTGCGCGGATCGATGCCGAACGCGCCGCCGAGCAGGCCGCGCGCGCCGGCCGAGGCCAGCGGCCGCAACACGTCGAGCGACGTTTCGGGCAGGCCGCGCTCGCGTTGCATCTTGTTGACGGCCGCCGCGAGATCGGGCGCCGTGTCGGCGAGCGTGCCGTCGAGGTCGAACAGCACGGCATCGCAGTGCAGCAGGCGCGGTTCGTCGGCTGCCCGCGCGGTCGAAAGGGGAGTCGTCATGCCGGTCGGAAGGTCACGCGCCGCGGCGGCACGCGATGAGGTAGTTGATGTCGGTGTCGTTCGACAGCGCGAAGCGCTTGCCGATCGGGTGATACGTGATGCCCTTGATCTCCACGATGTGCAGATCGGTCGCGCGCACGAAGCCCGCCAGTTCCGACGGACGGATGAAACGCGCGTAGTCGTGCGTGCCCTTCGGCAGCATCTGCGCGATGTACTCCGCACCGATCACCGCGAACAGGTAGGACTTCAGGTTGCGGTTCAGCGTCGAGAAGAACACCCAGCCGCCCGGCTTCACGAGCGTCGCGCATGCGGCGACGATATCGCCGGGCGACGGCACGTGCTCGAGCATTTCCATGCACGTGACGACGTCGTAGGTGCCCGGTTCGCGCGCGGCGATCGCTTCGGCGGCGATCGCCTCGTAGTCGACCATGATGCCGCTTTCGAGGCTGTGGAGGTCGGCGACGCCAAGCGCTTCGGTCGACAGGTCGATGCCCTTCACCTGGGCGCCGAGTCCGGCCATCGATTCGGACAGGATGCCGCCGCCGCAGCCGATGTCGAGCGCGCGTTTGCCGGCCAGGTGCGCGTGCGCATCGATCCAGCCGAGCCGGACCGGGTTCAGGTCGTGCAGCGGCTTGAATTCGGCATTCGGATCCCACCACCGGTGGGCGAGGTCGCTGAATTTCTGGAGTTCGTGCGGATCGGCGTTGGTCATGTCGGCAAACGGGCTACAGGAGGAGGGCGGTGCTGCGGTTCGTCAGACCCGAGTATATAAGAAGCAGGCGAGCGGCGAAGCGACGAGCGCCCGGACGGGCATCAATGAAAAAGCCCCGCCGGAGCGGGGCTTTGAAGCAGTCGAAAACCGCGGCTTAGTTTGCCGGAACGGTCGTCTTCTGCACTTGCTGCGTACCAACCACTTCGACTTCCACGCGGCGGTCCGGTGCGAGGCAGGCGATGAGCTGCTTGCGGTTCTTCTGGTTGCAGCCAGTCGTAACCGGGTTGCGCTTGCCCTTGCCTTCCGTGTAGATCTTGTTGGCCGGCACACCCTTGCTGACCAGGTACGACTTCACGGCTTGCGCACGGCGCAGCGACAGACGGTCGTTGTACTTGTCCGAACCGATGCGGTCCGTGTAGCCCGTTGCAACGACGACTTCCGTGTTCATGCCTTCGATCTTCGAAGCCAGTTCGTCCAGCTTTTGCTTGCCCAGCGGCTTGAGCGTTGCCTTGTCGAAGTCGAACAGTGCGTCGGCTTGATACGTGATCTTCTGGCTCGTGATGGCCGGAGCGACCGGAGCGACCGGCGGCTGCGGTGCCTGGGCGACCAGTGCGCCATCGCACTTCGCGTTGGCGGTGGCCGGCGTCCAGAACGCATCGCGCCAGCAGAGCTCGTTCGTGCCGTTCATCCACACCCATTCGCCCGTGCCGTTCACCCAGTTGTCATTGACGGCTTGACGCGACGCCGGCACCGACTGTGCCGAAGCGGATGCAGCCATAACTGCGGTAGCTGCAATGAACGCGAGCTTTGAAAGTTTATTCATATTTCTCCTCTCGAAATTGAGATTACCGCAGGTTTACTGCGAGCCTGTTGACGGTGACAAGTCATACATTGCTCGAAGTATAACATTGGTGCGGCACAAAAAACGCGGCACCGCTCTGTGTAGACTTCGAGCAGCGTCTAACTTTCAGTGCGTTGGCATTTTGCCATATCGTTCCCTTCCTACGAAAAAAAATCCTCCCCACCCTAAGATCGCTTCAACTTTGTGGTGCATGCGCAACACCGCCCTGCCGCAACTTTTAGAGATTGTCAAGAGTGTGTCGGCGAAATTGCGCGAATGTGTGCTGTTGTTTACACGTGCGCGCGAAACACGCGTGACGGGATGGCCTGCGACGTCGCGTCGCGTGCGATGTCGGTCGAATTGCCGCTGCCGCGATTTTTGCTATTTATATATAGAGGGGTCGCGAATTGGCGGCTGATGGGCGCATGTTAGAATCTCGCGTTGCGTTGCGCATGCAGCGCCCACGCGAAAGGCGTTCGCCGTCTTCGCTCCGAAACGATACGGATACATGGATCAATTCGCCAAAGAGACCCTGCCCACCTCCCTAGAGGAGGAAATGCGCCGTTCGTATCTCGATTACGCGATGAGCGTGATCGTCGGACGTGCCCTCCCGGATGTCCGCGATGGCCTGAAGCCCGTGCACCGGCGCGTGTTGTTCGCGATGCACGAACTGAACAACGACTGGAACCGTGCGTACAAGAAGTCGGCGCGTATCGTCGGCGACGTGATCGGTAAGTACCACCCTCACGGCGATACCGCGGTCTACGACACGATCGTGCGGATGGCGCAGGACTTCTCGCTGCGCTACATGCTGATCGACGGGCAAGGCAACTTCGGCTCGATCGACGGCGACAATGCCGCGGCGATGCGTTACACCGAAATTCGCATGGCGAAGATCGGTCACGAGCTGCTCGCCGACATCGACAAGGAAACGGTCGATTTCGAGCCGAACTACGACGGCAACGAAACGCAGCCGTCCGTCCTGCCGGCGCGCATCCCGAACCTGCTGATCAACGGCTCGTCGGGCATCGCGGTCGGCATGGCGACCAACATCCCGCCGCACAACCTGAACGAAGTCGTCGACGCGTGTCAGCACCTGCTGGGCAACCCCGAAGCGACGATCGACGAACTGATCGAGATCATCCCGGCGCCGGACTTCCCGACGGCCGGCATCATCTACGGCGTCGCCGGCGTGCGCGACGGCTACCGCACCGGGCGCGGGCGCGTCGTGATGCGCGCGGCCACCCACTTCGAGGAGATCGACCGCGGCCAGCGGATGGCGATCATCGTCGACGAGCTGCCGTACCAGGTGAACAAGCGCTCGCTGCTCGAGCGGATCGCCGAGCTCGTCAACGAGAAGAAGCTGGAAGGCATCTCCGACATCCGCGACGAGTCCGACAAGAGCGGCATGCGCGTCGTGATCGAGCTCAAGCGCGGTGAAGTGCCGGAAGTGGTGCTGAACAACCTGTACAAGGCGACGCAGCTCCAGGACACGTTCGGCATGAACATGGTCGCGCTCGTCGACGGCCAGCCGAAGCTGCTGAACCTGAAGGAAATCCTGCAGTGCTTCCTGTCGCACCGACGCGAAGTGCTGACGCGCCGCACGATCTACGAACTGCGCAAGGCCCGCGAACGCGGCCACGTGCTCGAGGGTCTCGCGGTCGCGCTCGCGAACATCGACGAGTTCATCGCGATCATCAAGGCCGCGCCGACGCCGCCGATCGCGAAGCAGGAGCTGATGGCGAAGCCGTGGGATTCGTCGCTCGTGCGCGAGATGCTGACCCGTGCCGAAGCCGAGAACGCGTCGGCGGGCGGCCGTTCCGCGTATCGTCCGGAAGGCCTGAACCCGGCGTTCGGCATGCAGGGCGACGGGTTGTACCGCCTGTCCGACACGCAGGCCCAGGAAATCCTGCAGATGCGTCTGCAGCGCCTGACCGGCCTCGAGCAGGACAAGATCATCGGCGAGTACCGCGAAGTGATGGCGCAGATCGCCGATCTGCTGGACATCCTCGCGCGCCCCGAGCGGATCACGACGATGATCGGCGAGGAGCTGACTTCGGTGAAGGCCGAATTCGGCGACGCGCGCCGCTCGAGGATCGAGCTGAACGCGACCGAGCTGAACACCGAGGATCTGATCACGCCGCAGGACATGGTCGTCACGATGTCGCATGCGGGCTACGTGAAGTCGCAGCCGCTGTCCGAGTACCGCGCGCAGAAGCGCGGCGGCCGCGGCAAGCAGGCGACGCAGATGAAGGAAGACGACTGGATCGAGACGCTGTTCATCGCGAACACGCACGACTACATCCTGTGCTTCTCGAACCGCGGCCGCGTGTACTGGGTCAAGGTCTACGAAGTGCCGCAGGGCTCGCGCAACTCGCGCGGCCGCCCGATCGTCAACATGTTCCCGCTGCAGGAAGGCGAGAAGATCAACGTCGTGCTGCCGGTCAAGGAGTTCTCGGCCGACAAGTTCATCTTCATGGCGACGTCGCTCGGCACCGTGAAGAAGACGCCGCTCGAGGCATTCAGCCGTCCGATGAAGAAGGGCATCATCGCGGTCGGCCTCGACGACGGCGACTACCTGATCGGTGCGTCGATCACCGACGGCGCGCACGACGTGATGCTGTTCTCCGACGCCGGCAAGGCCGTGCGCTTCGACGAGAACGACGTGCGTCCGATGGGGCGCGAGGCGCGCGGCGTGCGCGGCATGCAGCTCGAGGACGGGCAGCAGGTCATCGCGATGCTGGTTGCCGGCAGCGAGGAGCAGACCGTGCTCACCGCGACCGAGAACGGCTATGGCAAGCGCACGCCGATCACCGAATACACGCGTCACGGCCGCGGCACGAAGGGTATGATCGCGATCCAGACGTCGGAGCGTAACGGCAAGGTCGTCGCGGCGACGCTCGTCGACGCCGAAGATCAGATCATGCTGATCACGACGGCGGGCGTGTTGATTCGCACCCGCGTTTCCGAGATTCGCGAGATGGGACGGGCCACGCAAGGTGTTACACTCATCAGTCTCGATGAAGGTACCAAGCTCTCCGGCCTGCAGCAGATCGCGGAGGCAGAAGAGGGCGATGGCGAGGCCGACGAGGCGTCGGACGGCGAAGCCTGAAGAACGGATGAGACTCTGACCGCCGCGGGCGCGAAGCGCCGCGGCCGGCGAGCAACCATTCATATTTCCAAAAGGGAGTGATGATGCAAAAGCAATTCAAGCAACTGGTCCTGCTGGCCGCACTGGTGCCGACGTTCGCGATGGCGCAAGCGCTGTCGAATTCCGCACCGGCGCCCGCCGCGGCAGCTGCGCCGATCGACGCTGATAAGAAGGCGGCGATCAAGGATCTGCTCGACGCGATCGACGCGCCGAAGCTCGTGTCGGCAATCGGCAACAGCGCCGAAATGCAGGCCAAGCAACTCGTGCCGGCGATCCTGTCGGACGCGCTGTCGGAAAACAAGACGCTGAACGACAAGCAGAAGCAGGCTGCCGTTCCGACGCTGCAGAAGAACGCCGTGCCGAAGCTGGTCGACGGCGCGGGCAAGGTGTTCGGTACGCAGCAGTTCCAGAGCGACGCGATGTCGGCTCAGTACGACGCGTACGCGAAGTACTACAGCACGTCGGAGATCAAGGATCTGACGACGTTCTACAAGAGCCCGACGGGCCGCAAGTTCATCCAGGTGCAGGATCAGGTCGGTCGCGACGTGGTCAACGGCCTGATGCAGAAGTACATGCCGCAAGCGATCCAGGCAACGCGTACGCAGGCTGACAAGGAAGTCGCAGCAGTCAAGCCGGGCAAGTAAAGCCGTCCGGGCACGCCCCCGGCCGTTCGGCCGGGTTTGGCGGGAGCCTGACGACAGTGCGATAATGGCCGTTTGCGCGCGAGCGCAAACGGCCATTTCTTTTCTGGCGCGTTCTGCCGGCGGCGAGCCGGTCGCGTCCCTCCGAGGTTTTCACGATGCGCGTCTTTAATTTCTCCGCCGGCCCTGCGGCGATGCCCGAGGAAGTGCTGCGGCAAGCGGCCGACGAAATGCTCGACTGGCACGGCAGCGGCATGAGCGTGATGGAGATGAGCCATCGCGGCAAGGAGTTCATGTCGATCCACGAGGCCGCGCTGACCGACCTGCGCGACCTGCTCGGCGTGCCGGCCAGCCACCGGATCCTGTTCCTGCAGGGGGGCGGCATCGCGGAAAACGCGATCGTGCCGATGAACCTGCTCGGCTCGCGCAAGACGGCCGACTTCGTCGTGACGGGATCGTGGTCGCAGAAGTCGTTCAATGAGGCGAAGAAGTTCTGCACGCCGCATCTCGCCGCAACCGGCAAGACGGAAGACGGCTTCACGCGTGCGCCCGCACGCGCCGAATGGCAGCTGTCGGACGATCCGGCCTACGTGCATCTGTGCACCAACGAGACGATCGACGGCGTCGAGACGTTCGAGATTCCCGATCTCGGCGACGTGCCGCTGGTCGCGGACGTCTCGTCGCACATCCTGTCGCGCCCGATGGACGTCGCGAAATACGGCGTGCTGTTCGGCGGCGCGCAGAAGAACATCGGGATGGCCGGCGTGACGGTCGTGATCGTGCGCGAGGATCTGCTCGATCGCGCGCTGTCGATCTGCCCGTCCGCGTTCGAGTGGAAGACCGTCGCCGCGAACAACTCGCTGTACAACACGCCGCCCACCTACGCGATCTACATCGCGGGCCTCGTGTTCCAGTGGCTGAAGCGGCAGGGCGGCCTCGAGGCGATCGAGGCCCGCAACATCGAAAAGGCGAAGCTGCTCTACGACACGATCGATGCGAGCAGCTTCTATCTGAACAAGGTCGAGCCGGCAGCGCGTTCGCGGATGAACGTGCCGTTTTTCCTGGCCGACGAAACGCGCAATGAAGACTTCCTCGCCGGCGCAAAGGCGCGCGGGCTGCTGCAGCTGAAGGGCCACAAGTCCGTCGGCGGCATGCGGGCGTCGATCTACAACGCGGTGCCGCTCGAGGGCGTGAAAGCGCTCGTCGAGTACATGAAGGACTTCGAGCAGCGCGGCGCCTGACGGCGGCGCTGCTCAAACAGCACGGCAAAACGCATGGACGACGAACTGAATTCCCGCCTGAAACCGCTGCGCGATCGCATCGACGCGATCGACGCGCAGCTGATCGCGCTCCTGAACCAGCGCGCCGCGGTGGCGCTGGAGGTGGGCGAGGTCAAGAAGCATTTCAACGCGCCGGTGTTCCGGCCGGAGCGCGAGCTGCAGGTGATCGCACGGCTGCAGGACATGAGCGCGGGGCCGCTCGCGAGCGAGCACATCAGCGCCATCTGGCGCGAGATCATGGCCGCGAGCCGCGCGCTCGAGCAGACGATCCACGTCGCATTCCTCGGGCCGGTCGGCACGTACAGCGAACAGGCGATGCTCGAGTATTTCGGCCAGTCGATCGAAGGGCTGCCGTGCCCGTCGATCGACGAGGTGTTCCGCTCGGTCGAGGCCGGTGCGTCCGCGTTCGGCATCGCGCCGGTCGAGAATTCGACCGAAGGGGCCGTATCGCGTACGCTCGACCTGCTGCTGCAGACGCAACTGCTGATCAGCGGCGAGCTGGCGCTGCCGATCCACCACAACCTGCTGACGCAAAGCGGCACGCTCGACGGCGTGAAGCGTGTCTGCGCGCATGCGCAGGCGCTCGCGCAATGCCAGCAGTGGCTCGCGGCGAACGCGCCGCAGCTCGAGCGGCAGGCGGTGGCGAGCAATGCCGAGGCCGCCCGCCTCGCGGCGGCCGATCCGACCGTCGCCGCGATCGCGGGCGACCGCGCGGCCGCGCACTACGGCCTGCAGATCGCGTTCTCGCTGATCCAGGACGATCCGCACAACCGCACGCGTTTCGTGATCATCGGCAAGCAGCCGGCCGGGCAAAGCGGTCACGACCAGACGTCGCTGATCGTGTCGGTGAAGAACGAGCCGGGCGCCGTGTTCAAGCTGCTCGAGCCGCTCGCGCGGCACGGCGTGTCGATGACGCGTTTCGAGTCGCGTCCGGCGCGCGTCGGCACCTGGGAGTACTACTTCTACATCGACATCGAAGGGCACCGCGACGATGCGGCGGTGGCGGCCGCGCTTGCGGAACTCGGCCAGAAGGCCGCGTTCCTGAAGATACTTGGTTCGTATCCGCGCGCACGCTGACGCGCGCTGGTCCGCCGCCTGCTCGCGCGGGCGTGGCGGCCAGGCGGGCAGGGCAGGCCGTTCGGCGCTGCCGAAGGCGGGTTCGGGCGGCATCCGGTGCTGGTTGCGCCGGGTGCGGACCCGTGGCCCGGAATCTGGAATTCCGCGTGCGGGGCGTCGTTCCGCGCGCGTAACTTGGCTCTTCTCGTGTCAGGCTTTGCATTCAACAAACTGGTCATCTTCGGCGTCGGCCTGATCGGCGGCTCGCTGGCGCGCGCGTTGCGCGAGCGCGCGCCGGGCGGTGCGGGCGAGGTCGTCGGCGTGGGCCGTTCGCGTCGCTCGGTCGAGCGCGCGCTGACGCTCGGCGTGATCGATCGCGCGGCGGCACTCGACGACGATGCGCAGTTGCGCGACGCGCTCGCCGGCGCCGATCTCGTGCTGCTGGCGGCACCGGTCGCCCAGACGGGCCCGTTGCTCGCGCGCATCGCGCCGTGGCTCGACGATGCGACGATCGTCACCGATGCCGGCAGCACCAAGTCCGACGTCGTCGCGGCCGCGCGCGCGGCGCTCGGCGCGCGGATCGCGCAGTTCGTGCCGGGGCATCCGATCGCCGGCCGCGAATCGAGCGGCGTCGAGGCCGCGTTGCCGGACCTGTACGTCGGCCGCAACGTCGTGCTGTGCCCGCTGCCGGAGAACGCGCCCGAGTCGGTCGCGCGGATCGACGCGATGTGGCGCGCGAGCGGCGCCGACGTGCGCACGATGAGCACCGAGCAGCACGATCGCGTGTTCGCGTCGATCAGCCATCTGCCGCACGTGCTGTCGTTCGCGCTCGTCGAGCAGATTCTCGGCGAGGCCGACGCGGAACTGAAATTCTCGTACGCGGCGGGCGGCTTCCGCGATTTCACGCGCATCGCGGCGTCGAGCCCGGAGATGTGGCGCGACGTCTGCGTCGCGAACCGCGCGGCGCTGCTCGACGAACTCGACGGCTACACGCGTGTGCTCGCGCGGCTGCGCGCGGCGATCGAGGCCGGCGACGGCGCGGCGCTCGAAGCCGTGTTCACGCGCTCGCGCGCCGCACGCAAGGCATGGCAGGAGCGCGGCGGCGCGCCCGCTGCCGAACCGGTCAAGAAATAACAGGACGATTCCCATGGACTATCTCGATCTCGGCCCGTACTCCAGCGCATCGGGCACCGTGCGCCTGCCCGGCTCGAAAAGCATCTCGAACCGCGTGCTGCTGCTTGCGGCGCTGGCCGAAGGCGAAACGACGATTACCAACCTGCTCGACTCCGACGACACGCGCGTGATGCTCGACGCGCTCGGCAAGCTCGGCGTGAAGCTCGCGCGCGACGGCGACACCTGTGTCGTCACGGGCACGCGCGGCGCCTTCACCGCGAAGACGGCCGACCTGTTCCTCGGCAACGCGGGCACGGCCGTGCGGCCGCTGACCGCGGCGCTCGCGGTGAATGGCGGCGACTATCGCGTGCACGGCGTGCCGCGCATGCACGAGCGGCCGATCGGCGATCTCGTCGACGGCCTGCGCCAGATCGGCGCGCAGATCGACTACGAGCTGAACGAAGGCTACCCGCCGTTGCGGATCAAGCCCGCGACGATCTCGGTCGATGCGCCGATCCGCGTGCGCGGCGACGTGTCGAGCCAGTTCCTCACGGCGCTCCTGATGACGCTGCCGCTCGTGAAGGCGAAGGACGGCCGGACCGTCGTCGAGGTCGACGGCGAGCTGATCTCGAAGCCGTACATCGACATCACGATCCGGCTGATGGAGCGCTTCGGCGTGACCGTCGAGCGCGACGGCTGGCAGCGTTTCGTCGTGCCGGCCGGCGTCCGCTACCGCTCGCCGGGGCGGATCATGGTCGAGGGCGACGCGTCGTCCGCATCGTACTTCCTCGCGGCCGGCGCGCTCGGCGGCGGCCCGCTGCGCGTCGAGGGCGTGGGGCGCGCGAGCATCCAGGGCGACGTCGGCTTCGCGAACGCGCTGATGCAGATGGGCGCGAACGTGACGATGGGCGACGACTGGATCGACGTGCGCGGCATCGGCCACGACCACGGCAAGCTCGAACCGATCGACATGGACTTCAACCTGATTCCCGATGCGGCGATGACCATCGCGGTCGCGGCGCTGTTCGCGAGCGGCACGAGCACGCTGCGCAACATCGCGAGCTGGCGCGTGAAGGAGACCGACCGCATCGCCGCGATGGCGACCGAGTTGCGCAAGGTCGGCGCGATCGTCGAGGAAGGCCCCGATTATCTCGTCGTCACGCCGCCGGAAAAGCTCACGCCGAACGCGGCGATCGATACGTACGACGATCACCGGATGGCGATGTGCTTCTCGCTCGTCAGCCTGGGCGGCGTGCCGGTGCGGATCAACGACCCGAAGTGCGTCGGCAAGACGTTCCCCGACTATTTCGACCGCTTCGCCGCGCTCGCCAAAGCCTGACCCGACTGTACCGATGAAATCGACCCGACCCTTTCACCCGACTCCCGTCATCACGATCGACGGCCCGACCGCCTCCGGCAAGGGCACCGTTGCCGCGCTCGTCGCCGCGCACCTTGGCTTCCACCTGCTCGACAGCGGCGCGCTGTACCGGCTCGCCGCGCTCGCGAGCGTGCGCTACGGCATCGCGGCGGAGGACATCGACGCGCTGGTGAAGCTGATCGACGATCTCCACATCACCTTTCGTGAAGGCTGTGCGCAGCTCGACGGCGTCGACGTGTCGAACGACATCCGCGCCGAAGCGGTCGGCAACCGCGCGTCGGCCATTGCCGTGCACGGGCCCGTGCGCACCGCGCTCGTCGCGCGCCAGCGCGCGTTCCGCAAGACGCCGGGCCTCGTCGCGGACGGGCGCGACATGGGGACGGTGATCTTCCCGGATGCCGTGCTGAAGGTGTTCCTGACGGCCAGCGCGGAGGCTCGCGCGACCAGACGGCATAAGCAATTGATGCAAAAAGGTTTTTCTGCTAATATAGATGACTTGCTCCGGGATCTTCGTGAACGTGACGCGCGCGACAGCAATCGCGCGGCCGCGCCGCTGAAGCCTGCGGCAGATGCCAAGCTGCTCGATACGTCGGCGCTGTCGGTCGATGAAGCCGTCGATCAAGTGCTGCAGTGGTACCGGGCGCTCGGCCAGCCCGCCTGAGAAGGCGGGCAGCGGTAGGTGTTCCGCGTCGCAAGCGCGGAGCGTGTTTCGAACCCTTAACCCCGTGTGGTCATCGATCTGGCCCTTTCAGCCTGCCATTCCGGCCGGCGTGGCACAGCGATCCATGCACAATCAGATTTTTATGTCCGACCTGCAAACCTCCACCCCGAATACCGAATCCTTTGCGGCTCTGTTCGAAGAGTCGCTGACCCGCCAAGACATGCGCGCCGGCGAAGTGATTTCCGCCGAAGTCGTGCGCGTCGACCACAACTTCGTGGTCGTCAATGCAGGCCTGAAGTCCGAGGCTTACATTCCGATCGAGGAATTCCTGAACGATCAGGGCGAGGTTGAGGTGCAGTCGGGCGATTTCGTGTCCGTCGCGATCGACGCACTCGAAAACGGCTACGGCGACACGATCCTGTCGCGCGACAAGGCAAAGCGCCTTGCATCGTGGCTGTCGCTGGAAAAGGCACTCGACAACAACGAACTCGTCACCGGCACGATCACCGGCAAGGTGAAGGGCGGCATGACCGTGATGGTCAACGGCATCCGCGCGTTCCTGCCGGGTTCGCTGGTCGACACGCGTCCGGTCAAGGACACGACCCCGTACGAAGGCAAGACGCTCGAGTTCCGCGTGATCAAGCTCGATCGCAAGCGTAACAACGTCGTGCTGTCGCGTCGTGCCGTGATCGAAGCAACGCAAGGCGAAGAGCGCGCGAAGCTGCTCGAGACGCTGAAGGAAGGCGCGATCGTCAACGGCGTGGTCAAGAACATCACCGACTACGGCGCGTTCGTCGACCTCGGCGGCATCGACGGCCTGCTGCACATCACCGACATCGCATGGCGTCGCGTGCGTCACCCGAGCGAAGTCCTGTCGGTTGGCCAGGAAGTCACCGCGAAGATCCTCAAGTTCGACCAAGAGAAGAACCGCGTCTCGCTGGGCATCAAGCAACTGGGCGACGATCCGTGGGAAGGCATCTCGCGCCGTTACCCGTCGGGCACGCGCCTGTTCGGCAAGGTCACGAACATCACCGACTACGGCGCATTCGTCGAAGTGGAATCGGGCATCGAAGGCCTCGTCCACGTGTCGGAAATGGACTGGACCAACAAGAACGTTGCGCCGTCGAAGGTTGTCCAGCTGGGCGACGAAGTCGAAGTCATGGTCCTCGAGATCGACGAAGACCGTCGTCGTATCAGCCTCGGCATGAAGCAGTGCAAGCCGAATCCGTGGGATGACTTCAGCCGCAACTTCAAGAAGGGCGACAAGATCACGGGCGCAATCAAGTCGATCACCGACTTCGGCGTGTTCATCGGTCTGCCGGGCGGCATCGACGGCCTGGTCCACCTGTCGGACCTGTCGTGGAGCGAAGCCGGCGAAGAAGCCGTTCGCAAGTACAAGAAGGGCGACGAAGTCGAAGCCATCGTGCTCGGTATCGACGTCGAGAAGGAGCGTATTTCGCTCGGCATCAAGCAACTCGAAGGCGACCCGTTCAGCAACTACGTTGCAATGAACGACAAGGGCTCGATCGTCGACGGCGTCGTGAAGACGGTCGATGCGAAGGGTGCGGTCATCACGCTGACGGGCGACATCGAAGGCTACCTGCGTGCGTCGGAAATCTCGCAGGATCGCGTCGAAGATGCACGCAACGTGCTGAAGGAAGGCGACAAGGTCAACGCGATGGTGATCAACATCGATCGCAAGTCGCGCGGCATCAACCTGTCGATCAAGGCAAAGGACTCGGCTGAGCAACAGGAAGCGATCCGCGGCCTGCAGTCGGACACGAGCGCTGCTGCGACCGGTACGACCAACCTCGGCGCGCTGCTGAAGGCGAAGCTCGACGGCCAGAACCAGTAAGCCTCACGAGGTCTGCTGAAGTATGACCAAATCCGAGTTGGTCGCGCAGCTGGCATTGCGATTTCCGCAACTTGTCCTCAAGGATGCGGATTTCGCGGTGAAAACGATGCTCGATGCGATGTCCGATGCCCTGGCGAAAGGGCATCGCATCGAAATTCGGGGTTTCGGCAGCTTCGGCCTCAACCGTCGCCCGGCGCGCGTCGGACGCAACCCGAAGTCGGGGGAGAAAGTGCAGGTGCCCGAGAAGTTCGTGCCGCACTTCAAGCCTGGCAAGGAATTGCGCGAACGCGTCGACGGCCGCGCCGGTGAACCGCTGAAGGCTGACGATCCGGACGACGAGCGTTGAACGTCGTTTGGTGTGCCCGGAACCCGTCCGGCGAAGGCTGAAAAGAAAAGCGCCCCTTGGGGCGCTTTTTTCATTTCCGGCGGCAGCGATGCAACGGCCGGCGCAGGATGTGCGCAGTCGCGGAAACGCTTCCTTTACAATACGGGTCGATTCGGTGCGACGAAGGGGAGTCGCGCGCCGCAGCAAACCTCAACAAAGAGAGGGCTTCATGAAGTTTATCGTCTGGCTGATCCGGGTATTGGTGTTCGTCCTGCTGCTGGTGCTCGCGCTGGCCAATACGCAAACCGCGACGCTGAATTTCGTTGCCGGCTACGCATGGCAAGCGCCGCTGATCCTGATCGGCCTGGCGTTTTTCGCCGTGGGGCTGCTGGCGGGCCTGCTGTCCGCGCTGCCTTCGATCTTCCGCCTGCGTCTCGAGAACGGGCGCCTGAAGCGCGATCTGCGCGCGGCGCGTGAAACGCCCGCCGTCATCGATCAGCCGCCGATGCCGCCCGTCATTTAACACGGACGCCGCGCGATCATCGCGCGGTTTTCGTCTCTGCTTCGATATTTCGCATGGATCTGGATTTCTGGTGGTTGCTCGCGATTCCGGTCGCGTTCGCGCTCGGGTGGGCGGCGTCACGCTATGACCTGAAGAATCTCCTGTCGGAGAGCGCCAACCTGCCGCGCTCGTATTTCCGCGGCCTGAATTTTCTGTTGAACGAACAACCCGACAAGGCGATCGACGCATTCATCGAGGTCGCCAAGCTCGATCCCGAGACGGTCGAGCTGCACTTCGCGCTCGGCAACCTGTTTCGCCGCCGCGGCGAGACCGACCGCGCGATCCGCGTGCACCAGAACCTGCTGAGCCGCACGGACCTGCCGGTCAACGAGCGTGACCACGCGTTGTACGAGCTCGGCCAGGATTTCCTGAAGGCCGGCCTGCTCGATCGCGCCGAGGAGGCGTTCCACAAGCTCGCCGACGGCGACTATGCGCTCGGCGCGCAGCGGGCGCTGCTGACGATCTACGAGATCGAGAAGGACTGGAACAAGTCGATCGATACCGCGAAGCGCATCGAATCGATGAGCGACAAACCGCTCGGCGTCGAAATTGCGCAGTTCCACTGCGAACTCGCGCAGGAAGCGCTGCAGCGCAAGAATGCGGCCGCGGCAGCCGAACAGTTGCGCCTGGCGCTGACCGTGAACCCGCAGAACGTGCGTGCGACGATCCTGTCGGGCGACGCGGCGGAGGCGGCAGGTGACCACACCGCCGCGATCGGGCACTGGAAGCGTGTCGAAGCGCAGAACCCCGCGTATCTGCCGCTCGTCGCCGACAAGCTGATGAAGGCGTATGTCGCGCTCGGCAAGAACGGGGAAGGCGCCGAGCTGCTGATGGGGTATGTCGACCGCTATCCGTCGAACGACCTGCTCGACATCGCGTACCAGCATATCGCCGGGTTGCGCGGCCAGGAAGCGGCGCACACGCTGGCGCGCCTGCAGATGGAGAAGTCACCGAACCTGTCGGGGATGCTGCACCTGCTCGATGCGCAGATCGCGGCGGCCGACGAACCGCGCCGTAAGGAACTTGAAATGATGCGTGCGCTGATCAAGCAGCGCACGAAAAATCTGCCACGGTATACGTGCCAGAATTGCGGTTTCCGGGCACGGCTTTTCTACTGGCAGTGCCCCGGATGCAGCGGCTGGGAAACCTATGCGCCGCGCCGCGTCGAACCTGCGATGCCGGGCTGATCCCGGCACGCGGAGCCAACGCGCTGCGGTTGCCGCCGGGCTGGCCCCGGCGGCCAAGTTAGTCAATTACCGGGAAGTACCGGAACATCTATGAAAATCACCATCATCGGCACCGGCTATGTCGGCCTCGTCACGGGCGCCTGCCTCGCGGAGATCGGTCACGACGTCTTCTGTCTCGACGTCGATCCGCGCAAGATCGACATCCTGAACAACGGCGGCATGCCGATTCACGAACCGGGGCTGCTGGACATCATCGCGCGCAACCGCGCGGCGGGGCGCCTGCGCTTCTCGACCGACATCGAGGCGAGCGTCGCGCACGGCGAGATCCAGTTCATCGCGGTCGGCACGCCGCCCGACGAGGACGGCTCGGCCGACCTGCAGTACGTGCTCGAGGCCGCACGCAACATCGGCCGCTACATGACGGGCTTCAAGGTGATCGTCGACAAGTCGACGGTACCGGTCGGCACCGCGCAGCGCGTGCGCGGCGTGGTCGACGAGGCGCTTGCCGCACGCGGGCTCGCGGGCAGCGTCGCGCATCGCTTCTCGGTCGTGTCGAATCCGGAGTTCCTCAAGGAAGGCGCCGCGGTCGAGGACTTCATGCGTCCGGACCGGATCATCATCGGCGTCGACGACGACGAGACCGGCACGATCGCGCGCGAGAAGATGAAGAAGCTCTACGCGCCGTTCAACCGCAACCACGAGCGCACGATCTACATGGACGTGCGCTCGGCCGAATTCGCGAAGTATGCGGCGAACGCGATGCTCGCGACGCGCATCTCGTTCATGAACGAGATGTCGAATCTCGCCGACAAGGTCGGTGCCGACATCGAGGCCGTGCGCCGCGGGATCGGCTCCGATCCGCGCATCGGCTATCACTTCCTGTACGCCGGCGTCGGCTACGGCGGCTCGTGTTTCCCGAAGGACGTCCAGGCGCTGATTCGCACCGCCGGCGAGAACGGCCAGCCGCTGCGCATCCTGGAAGCCGTCGAGGCCGCCAACCATGCGCAGAAGGACGTGCTGATCGGCAAGATCGAGCAACGCTTCGGCGCCGACCTGACGGGCCGCGAGTTCGCGGTGTGGGGCCTCGCGTTCAAGCCGAACACCGACGACATGCGCGAGGCGCCGAGCCGGCGTCTGATCGCCGCGCTGCTCGAGCGCGGTGCGACCGTGCGCGCGTACGATCCGGTCGCGATCGACGAAGCGCGGCGCGTGTTCGAGCTCGATTTCGGCCACGATGCCGATGCGCTGGCGCGGCTGCATCTCGTCGACACGCAGGATATCGCCGTGACGGGCGCGGATGCCCTCGTGATCGTGACCGAATGGAAGGAATTCCGGAGCCCCGATTTCACGCGCCTGAAGGCCGAACTGAAGGCGCCGGTCATCTTCGACGGCCGCAACCTGTACGAGCCGGACGCGATGGCCGAGCTGGGCATCGACTACTATGCGATCGGCCGCCCGTATGTCGATCCGCAGTCGTCCTCCCGCGGCTGACCACACGATGAATACTCTTCACGAAATCGTATCGGTGCCGCGCGCGCAGCTCGCGCGCTCGCGCGTGCTCGTCGTCGGCGACGTGATGCTCGACCGTTACTGGTTCGGCAACGTCGATCGCATTTCGCCTGAAGCGCCGGTGCCGGTCGTGCACGTGCAGCGTCAGGAGGAGCGGCTCGGCGGCGCGGCCAACGTCGCGCGCAATGCCGTGACGCTCGGCGGCCAGGCGGGATTGCTGTGCGTCGTCGGGTGCGACGAGCCCGGCGAGCGGATCGTCGAACTGCTCGCCGGCAGCGGCGTGACGCCGCATCTCGAGCGCGACCCGGCGCTGCCGACCACGATCAAGCTGCGCGTGCTTGCGCGCCAGCAGCAACTGCTGCGCGTCGACTTCGAGGCGATGCCGACGCACGAGGTGCTGCTCGCGGGGCTCGCGCGCTTCGACGCGCTGCTGCCGCAGCACGACGTCGTGCTGATGTCGGATTACGCGAAAGGCGGCCTGACGCACGTCACGACGATGATCGAGAAGGCGCGTGCGGCTGGCAAGGCCGTCCTCGTCGACCCGAAGGGCGACGACTGGGCGCGCTATCGCGGCGCGTCGCTGATCACGCCGAACCGCGCGGAGCTGCGTGAAGTGGTCGGCCAGTGGAAGTCGGAAGACGACCTGCGCGCGCGCGTCGCGAACCTGCGCGCGGAGCTCGACATCGATGCGCTGCTGCTCACGCGCTCGGAAGAGGGGATGACGCTTTTTTCCGCGACCGGCGAACTGCACGCACCGGCGCTCGCGCGCGAGGTGTTCGACGTGTCGGGCGCGGGGGACACCGTGATCGCGACGGTCGCGACGATGCTCGGCGCCGGCGTGCCGCTGGTCGACGCGGTCGTGCTCGCGAATCGCGCGGCAGGCATCGTGGTGGGCAAGCTCGGCACGGCCACGGTGGACTACGACGAACTGTTTCACTGAGCGCATTCGGCGGCGCGACGAGCGCGTCGCACGAGTGGCTCGCACTTTTCAGGCAGGACGATCATGACCCTCATCGTCACCGGCGCGGCCGGTTTTATCGGCGCGAACATCGTCAAGGCGCTCAACGAGCGCGGCGAATCGCGCATCATCGCGGTCGACAACCTGACGCGCGCGGACAAGTTCCGCAATCTCGTCGATTGCGAGATCGACGACTATCTCGACAAGACGGAATTCGTCGAGCGCTTCGCGCGCGGCGATTTCGGCAAGGTGCGCGCGGTGTTCCACGAAGGCGCCTGTTCGGACACGATGGAAACCGACGGCCGCTACATGATGGACAACAACTTCCGCTACAGCCGCGCGGTGCTCGATACCTGTCTCGCGCACGGCACGCAGTTCCTGTACGCGTCGTCGGCCGCGATCTACGGCGGCTCGACGCGTTTCGTCGAGGAGCGCGACGTCGAGGCGCCGCTGAACGTGTACGGCTATTCGAAGTTCCTGTTCGACCAGGTGATCCGCCGCGTGCTGCCGAGCGCGAAGAGCCAGATCGCGGGCTTTCGTTATTTCAACGTGTACGGCCCGCGCGAGACGCACAAGGGGCGCATGGCGTCGGTCGCGTTCCACAACTTCAACCAGTTCCGCGCTGAAGGCAAGGTGAAGCTGTTTGGCGAGTACAACGGTTATGCGCCGGGCGAGCAGACGCGTGACTTCGTGTCGGTCGAGGACGTGACGAAGGTGAACCTGTTCTTCTTCGACCACCCGGAGAAGTCGGGCATCTTCAACCTCGGCACGGGCCGGGCGCAGCCGTTCAACGATATCGCGTCGACGGTCGTGAACACGCTGCGCGCGCTCGACAACCAGCCGCCGCTGACGCTCGCGCAGCAGGTCGAGCAGGGGCTGATCGAATACGTGCCGTTCCCCGATGCGCTGCGCGGCAAGTACCAGTGCTTCACGCAGGCCGACCAGACGAAACTGCGCGCAGCCGGCTACGACGCGCCGTTCCTGACCGTGCAGGAAGGCGTCGACCGCTACGTCCGTTGGCTATCCGGCCAGGTTTAAACGCAGGCGTTGCGTCGCTAGACTGGGTCTCACGGTCGGCAGCCGCCGGCCGTTTTTCTTCGGAGATCCAGCACATGATCAGGAAATGGTTTGCCGCAGCGGTCATGCTCGGCGCAGTCGCGTCGGCCTGGGCGGCCGTCGATGTCAATACCGCGAGCGAGGATGCGCTCGTCGGCATCAAGGGCATCGGTCCGGCGCGGGCGAAGGCGATCGTCGATGAACGCGGCACGCGCGGTCCGTTCAGGAATGCGGAAGATCTCACCGCGCGCGTGAAAGGCATGGGCGGGCATATCGTCGAGCGGCTTCAGCAGGAAGGGCTGACGATCGGCGCGGCGGGCGCAGCCGGCGCGGCCGCGGCGCCGCCCGCCGCGGGCAAGCCTGCGGCGGCCAAGCCTGCCGCCGCGCCCGCCCGCACCGCACAGAAGTAACGCATCGCGCGCGACCGACAACGAGCTCCTTCAGCCGCCGTCGTCATGACGGCTTCCCGCGGCATGCCGCGGGTTTTTTGCGTGGGGGAGCGCGTGCGATACGGGGGGGCGATCACGTGTCGCGCGGCATGCGTATTCCATCGTCGTAATGGGGGTTGCCGGCGCGAGCGGCGGTGCTGGTTTACAATCGATCGATTGATCGGCCTCGCACTGACGGTATATCCATGGCTTACAAAACTATCGAAGACACGATCGGCAATACGCCGCTCGTGCAACTGGTCCGCTTGCCGGACGACGAGATTCGCGCGCGCAACAACGTGGTGCTCGCGAAGCTCGAAGGCAACAACCCGGCCGGTTCCGTGAAGGATCGCCCGGCGCTGTCGATGATCAGCAAGGCCGAGGCACGCGGGCGCATCAAGCCGGGCGATACGCTGATCGAGGCGACCAGCGGCAACACGGGTATCGCGCTCGCGATGGCCGCCGCGATCCGCGGCTACAAGATGGTGCTGATCATGCCGGAGGACCTGTCGGTCGAGCGCCGCCAGAGCATGGCCGCCTACGGTGCCGAAATCATCCTGACACCGGTGAAGGGCGGGATGGAGCTGGCGCGCGATCTCGCGGACGAGATGCAGCGCGAAGGCAAGGGCGTGATCCTCGACCAGTTCGCGAACCCCGACAATCCCGTTGCGCACTACGAAGCGACGGGGCCGGAGATCTGGCGCGATACCGAAGGGCGCATCACGCACTTCGTGTCGGCCATGGGCACGACGGGTACGATCATGGGCACGTCGCGCTATCTGAAGGAACAGAACCCGGCGATCGAGATCATCGGCGCGCAGCCGGAAGACGGTTCGCGCATTCCGGGCATCCGCAAGTGGCCGGAAGCGTACCTGCCGACGATCTTCGATCGCAGCCGCGTCGACCGTGTCGAGAGCGTGAGCCAGGCCGCGTCGGAAACGATGACGCGCCGGCTGGCGGCGGTCGAAGGCATCTTCGCGGGCATTTCGTCGGGCGGCGCGTGCGAAGTCGCGATGCGCATCGCGCGTCAGGTCGAGAACGCGACGATCGTGTTCATCGTCTGCGATCGTGGCGACCGCTATCTGTCCACGGGCGTGTTTCCCGCCTGAACACGGGTTGGCGTGCGCCGCGCGCCAGCCATGTAAAAAGCGCCGCTCGTGCGGCGCTTTTTCTTTGGGCGGGCAGATCTTACTGCGACTGCGCGTCGTCGTCGGCGGCGGCCGGCTTCAGCGCGCCGCTCGCTTCCATCTGCGCCTTCACGGCTTCGCCGAGCTGGTACACGGTGAGCGCGTAGAAGAAGCTGCGGTTGTAGCGCGTCAGCACGTAGAAATTCTTGAGCCCGAGCATGTACTCGGTCGCGCGCCCCGGCGACGGCAGGTCGACCACGGTCACCGGCGTGCCGGCTTCGGTCGTGATGTTGACCGTCGGCTCGTTCAGCGTCATGCCCGCGCGCGTCAGTTGCGACAGCGCCCAGTGCGGCTCGGGCTGGCCGTCGGCGGCGGCCTGCGCAATGCCCAGGCTGCCCGTATCGGGCGTGATCTGCCAGACCACCGGCCGGTCGGTTTCCCAGCCGTGCTGCTTCAGGTAGTTCGCGACGCTGCCGATCGCATCGACAGGACTGCTGCGCAGATCGACGTGGCCCGTGCCGTCGAAGTCGACCGCATACTCGCGGATGCTGCTCGGCAAGAACTGCGGGATCCCGATCGCGCCCGTGTACGAGCCGAGCACGGTGGTCGGGTCGAGCTGGTTGTCGCGGGTCCAGACCAGGAAGTCCTCGAGGTTCTTGCGGAACGTTGCCTGGCGGCTGTCGCGATTCGGCGTGTCCGGATAATCGAACGTGAGCGTCGTCAGCGCGTCGAGCACGCGGAAATTGCCCATGTAGCGGCCATAGATCGTCTCGACGCCGATGATGCCGACGATCACCTCGGGCGGCACGCCGAACTGCTCGGACGCGCGCTGCAGCGTTGCCTGGTTCGCCTTCCAGAACTTCACGCCCGCGTTGATGCGGATCGGCTCGATGAAGCGCGAGCGATAGACGCGCCAGTTCTTGACCGTCGGCGACGGGGCCGGCTTCACGAGCTTGACGGCCGTCGCCGAGTAGCTGATGCGCGAGAACAGCGCATGCAGGCTCGCGGAGTCGAAGCCGTTGCGGCTCACCATCTCGTCGATGAAGGCGTCGACCTTGGCGTTGTTCGCATAACGCTGCGGAACAATTTCCTCCTCGAAGGTCTGGCCTTGCGGCAACGGCTGCTGCGGCTGGGCCTGGGCGACGAGCTTGCCGGCGGGCTTCGCCGGCTGCGTCTGCGCGCCGGCAGGCGCGGTGCCGAGGGCCGCGACGACAGCGGCGGCGACGAGCGGGACGCGGACACGGGACAGCGCGGAGAGGAGGGCGGCAGGCTTGCTGGAATTCATGTCGAAGCGGGCGGACAGGGCGATTGTGTTCGGCGCAGTATACCCGACGGATCCGGCGCGCCGGGGCGTGGCGGGCCCCCGTTGTGGTAAGTTAGCGGCGAATTCGCGACAGACGATGGACATCATTGATGGAGACCTGCGGCGCACCGAGCGTCGTGGATGACAGCTTATGGCAACCGCTTTCTATACGCACCCCGACTGCATGCTGCACGAGATGGGGGAATGGCATCCGGAGTGCCCGGCCCGCCTGTCGGCGATCCAGGATCAACTGATCGCGAGCCGCATCGACGATCTGATCGTGCACGAAACCGCGCCGTTCGCGAGCGAGGTCGCGCTGGGTCGTGTGCATACGCAGGCGCACATCGATTACATCCGGAGCATGACGCCGGTCGACGGCTACGTAGAGATCGATCCCGATACGCTGATGAATCGCGACACGTGGCGCGCGGCGCTGCGCGCGGCCGGCGCCGCGATCGCGGCGACCGACGCGGTGATCGAAGGCCGCTATGCGAATGCGTTCTGCGGCGTGCGCCCGCCCGGCCACCACGCGGAGCCCGCCCGTGCGATGGGCTTCTGCTTCTTCAACAACGTCGCGATCGCCGCGCGGCATGCGCTCGACGTACACGGTCTCGAGCGTGTCGCGATCGTCGATTTCGACGTGCACCACGGCAACGGCACCGAGGCGGCGTTCGCGAACGACGAGCGCGTGCTGATGTGCAGCTTCTTTCAGCATCCGCTGTATCCGTTCTCCGGCGTCGATCACCAGGCGCCGAACATGGTCAACCTGCCGATGCCCGCGCGCAGCAACGGCATGGCGATCCGCGAAGCCGTCGACATGTTCTGGCTGCCGCGCCTCGACGCATTCAAGCCGCAGATGCTGTTCGTGTCGGCCGGCTTCGACGCGCATCGCGAGGACGACATCGGCAGCCTCGGCCTCGTCGAGGCCGATTTCGAATGGCTGACCGCGCAGATCGTCGACGTGGCGCGCCGGCATGCGCAGGGCCGCATCGTGAGTTGCCTCGAAGGCGGCTACAACCTGTCCGCGCTCGGGCGCAGCGTCGTCGCGCACCTGCGCGTGCTGGCCGGCATCTGATTCCCGACGCCTGACGGGCAGGACGTGCGGGCGCGCTCAGCGTGCCGGCACGCGCGCGTGAATCCACGCGATCAGCGCGTCGATCACGCGGTCGCGATCGAGATCGTTCATCGTTTCGTGGAAACCGCCTTCGTATAGCGTCAGCGTACGATCGGGCGAGCCGACGCGTGCGCCGAAGGCGCGGCTGCCGTCGGGTTCGGTCAGCTTGTCCTCGGTGCCGTGATAGACGAGTACCGGCACGCGCAGCGCGCCGCGGCCGCTTTCGATACGCGCCATCGCGTCGAGAATCTCCGCGCCGGTGCGCGCGGGCACCGCGCCGTGATGCACGAGCGGATCGGCGCGATTGGCCGCGACGACGGCCGGGTCGCGCGACAGCAGCGCCGCATCGATCCTGATCGCCGGGAAGGTCGGCCAGACGCGACTGATGACGCGGCTCACCGCGAGCATCCAGCGCGGCACGTCGCGCCCCGGCGCGAGCGCCGGGCTCGACAGCACGAGGCCCGTCAGCACATGGCCGCGGGCCGGCGCACGCTCGATCGCGTAGAGCGCCGCGACCGCGCCGCCCATACTGTGCCCCATCAGGAACAGCGGCGCATTGCCGCGGGCGGCTTCGGCGACCAGCGCATCCGCATCGTTCAGGTATCCGTCGAAACGGTCGACCCACGCGCGCTGGCCGGGCGACTGGCCGTGCCCGCGCAGATCGATCGCGTGCACGTCGATGCCGGCCGCGTTCAGCCGGCCGGCGAGCGCGGCGTAGCGACCCGCGTGTTCGGCGAGGCCGTGCACGAGCGCGATCGTCGCGCGCGGCGGTACCGTGTCGTCGCCGGCCGGCCAGCGGTACGACGCCAGTTCGAGCCCGTCCGCGGTACGCAGCCGGCCCATTGTCGGTGCGGGTGGCGACGCGGGCGCGGCGCCGGCGATGGCGGGTGCGGCAGCCGGCGTGGTGGTAGCGGTCATCTGGCGTGTCCCCTGTTGGTTGGCATAGGTGTTCCGGATCATAGTCGCGGCCTTCGCGCGGCGGGTCAGCGGCGCCCCTCTAATTTCGTGTAGTTATGAAAAGATCGAAATCGATTATTAAGTGGAATGAGGGGTTTGCGGTAAAATCGCCGGCTATTCCAGATGCATCGGCGGCCGACTGGCGGGCCAACTCGCCGGCCGGCCGCCGTTTTGTTTACATGATCGAATTACGCAATCTTTCGCAGCGTTTCCCCGGGCCGAGCGGCTGGGTCGAGGCGTTGCGCAACGTCAACCTGACGATCCCGCAGGGCGAGGTGTTCGGCATCATCGGCCGAAGCGGCGCCGGCAAGAGCACGCTCGTGCGCACCATCAACCTGCTCACGCGGCCGACCGAAGGCAGCGTCGTCGTCGGCGGGCGCGATCTCATGCTGCTGCCGGCGGGCGCGCTGCGCGAGGCGCGCCGCGAGATCGGCATGATCTTCCAGCACTTCAACCTGCTGTCGTCGCGCACGGTGTTCGACAACGTCGCGCTGCCGCTCGAGCTGGCCGGTGCGAGCCGTGCCGAGATCGAGGCCGCCGTGCTGCCGCTGCTCGACCTCGTCGGGCTGTCCGCGCAGAAGGACCGCTACCCGTCGCAGATCAGCGGCGGGCAGAAGCAGCGCGTCGGCATTGCCCGCGCGCTCGCGAGCCAGCCGAAGGTGCTGCTGTCGGACGAAGCGACGTCCGCGCTCGATCCCGAAACCACGCGTTCGATCCTCGATCTGCTGAAGCGCATCAACCGCGAGCTCGGCCTGACGATCGTGCTGATCACGCACCAGATGGAAGTGATCAAGCAGGTATGCGATCGCGTCGCGGTGCTCGATGCCGGGCGCGTGGTCGAGGAGGGCCGCGTGATCGACGTGTTCCTGCAGCCGCATCATGAGGTGACGCGCGCGCTGATCGGCGACGTGATCGCGCAGGAACTCCCGCCCGCGCTGAAGGCACGCGTGGCCGAGCGGCTGAAGACGGGCAGCGGGCACCTGCTGCGGCTCGCGTTCACGGGCTCGGGGGTCGACCAGCCGATCCTGTCGGAGACGATTCGCCGGTACGAACTCGATTTCAACATCCTGCACGGTCAGATCGACGAGATCCAGGGGCAGGCATTCGGTTCGCTCGCGGTGCTCGCGGGCGGCGAGCCGGGCAAGGTCGGGCAGGCGCTCGCGTTCCTGCGCGAGCAAGGTGTGGTGGTAGAGGAGCTTTCGTATGTTGAGTGAGATGTTCGATATGTTCGTGCAGTCGTTCTGGGAGACGCTGATCATGGTCGGCATCTCCGGAGCGGTCGGCGCGCTCGTCGGCCTGCCGCTCGGCGTGCTGCTCTACCTGACCGATCGCCAGGGCGTGCTGCAGAACCTCGCGGTGAACCGCGTGCTCGGCGGCATCGTGAATGCCGTCCGCTCGACGCCGTTCATCATCCTGCTGGTCGCGGTGATTCCGTTCACGCGTCTCGTCACGGGTTCGTCGATCGGCACGGCCGCGGCGGTCGTGCCGCTGACGCTCGCGGCCGCGCCGTTCATCGCGCGTCTCGTCGAGACGGCGTTGCGCGAAGTCGACCGCGGGCTGATCGAGGCCGCGCAATCGATGGGCGCGACCACGTCGCAGATCGTCTTCAAGGTGCTGTTGCCCGAATCGCTGCCGGGCGTCGTCGCGGGCCTGACGATCACGTTCGTGTCGCTGGTCGGTTACTCGGCGATGGCGGGCGCCATCGGCGGCGGCGGGCTCGGCGATCTCGGGATCCGCTACGGGTACCAGCGCTATCTGCCGGAAGTGATGTGGACGGTCGTCGCGATCCTGATCGTGTTCGTGCAGATCGTCCAGTCGTTCGGCGACTGGCTCGTGCGCCGGCTGAGCCACAAATAAGATCAAACCGGTCCGTAAGGGGGACACGATGCAACGACGTTTCATGCTGAAGTTCGCGGCGGCACTGGGTGCGGCCGCACTGTTCGCGGGCGCGCACGCGCAGGCCGAAACCATCAAGGTGGGCGTGACGGGCGGACCGCACGCGCAGATCATGGAAGTGGTGAAGAAGGTCGCGGCGAAGAGCGGCCTCGATATCCGTATCGTCGAATTCTCCGATTACGTGCAGCCGAACGCCGCGCTCGCGTCGGGCGACCTCGACGCGAACAGCTACCAGCACGATCCGTATCTGCAGGCGCAGGTGAAGGATCGCGGCTACAAGCTGATCAAGGTCGCGGATACCGTGACGTTTCCGATGGGTATCTATTCGAAGCGCGTGAAATCGCTGGCCGAACTGAAGCCGGGCGCGCGCGTCGCGGTGCCGAACGACCCGACCAACGGCGGCCGCGCGCTGCTGTTGCTGCAGAAGCAGGGGCTGCTGAAGCTGCGTGCGGATGCGGGGCTGAAGGCGACGCCGCTCGACATCGTCGACAATCCGCGCAAGCTGAAGATCGTCGAGCTCGATGCGGCGCAGATTCCGCGCTCGCTCGGCGACGTCGACGCGGCCGCGATCAACACCAACTATGCGATGGAAGCGGGGTTGAAACCGAATCAGGATGCGATCGCGATCGAGGGCCCGAACGGCCCTTACGCAAACATTCTCGCGATTCGCGACGCCGACCGGAACAAGCCGTGGGTCGCGAAACTGATCGCGGCCTATCATTCGGCCGACGTGAAGCAATTCATCGAGGGCAAGTTCGGCGGGGCGGTCATCGCCGCCTGGTGACGGGCAGAGGACGGACGCCCGGCGGGATTAGAGTCGATGATCGAAAACCCGGGCTTTGCGTCCGGGTTTTTTCTCTTTTAAAATAGAACGACCGTTCGCTATCATTGGCGCGTCGCCAAGAAGCGGTATCCTCGACAGCCACGATGGATGGGTCCGCTTGGCCGCGCAGTCATGAGGCCTCGCTATAGAATGGCCTCTGGTCGTATTCGTAACTTTGGAGCGTGTGCATGAAAATCCTGGTGCCAGTGAAAAGAGTGGTCGATTACAACGTGAAGGTCCGCGTGAAGTCGGACAACACGGGCGTCGACATCGCGAACGTGAAGATGTCGATGAACCCGTTCGACGAAATCGCCGTTGAAGAAGCCGTGCGCCTGAAGGAAGCGGGCGTCGCGACCGAAGTGATCGCGGTGTCGGTGGGCGTGACGCAAGCGCAGGAAACGCTGCGCACGGCGCTGGCGATCGGCGCGGATCGCGCGATCCTCGTCGAATCGAACGACAGCGTCGAGCCGCTGGCCGTCGCGAAGATCCTGAAGGCGCTGGTCGACAAGGAGCAGCCGCAGCTGGTGATCCTCGGCAAGCAGGCGATCGACGACGATTCGAACCAGACGGGCCAGATGCTGGCCGCGCTGGCCGGCCTGCCGCAAGCGACGTTCGCGTCGAAGGTCACGATCGCGGACGGCAAGGCAACGGTTGCACGCGAAGTCGACGGCGGCGCGGAAACGCTGTCGCTGACGCTGCCGGCGGTCGTGACGACCGACCTGCGCCTGAACGAGCCGCGTTACGTGACGCTGCCGAACATCATGAAGGCGAAGAAGAAGCCGCTGGAAACCGTGAAGCCGGAAGACCTCGGTGTGGACGTCGCGCCGCGTCTGAAGACGCTGAAGGTGGTCGAGCCGCCGAAGCGCGCGGCCGGCGTGAAGGTGCCGGACGTGAAGACGCTGGTCGAGAAGCTGAAGACCGAAGCCAAGGTGCTGTAAGAGGGAGCGGAAAGAAATGACGATTCTGGTGATTGCAGAACACGACAACGCGTCGATCAAGGCCGCGACGCTGAACACGGTGGCGGCGGCAGCGAAGATCGGCGGTGACATCCACGTGCTGGTCGCGGGCCACAATGCACAAGCAGCGGCCGACGCGGCAGCAAAGATCGCAGGCGTGTCCAAGGTGCTGCTGGCCGACGCGCCGCAACTGGCCGCGGGCCTGGCGGAAAACGTCGAGGCAACCGCGCTGAACATCGCGAAGGACTACTCGCACATCCTCGCGCCGGCCACCGCGTACGGCAAGAACATCGCGCCGCGTATCGCCGCGAAGCTGGACGTCGCGCAGATCTCGGACATCACGGCGGTCGACAGTGCCGACACGTTCGAGCGCCCGATCTACGCGGGCAACGCGATCGCGACGGTGCAGTCGAGCGACCCGATCAAGGTCATCACGGTGCGTGCGACGGGTTTCGATCCGGTGGCAGCGGAAGGCGGCAGCGCAGCGGTCGAGAAGATCGAAGCGGCGGCGGATGCCGGCAAGTCGCAGTTCGTGAGCCGTGAAGTGACGAAGCTGGACCGTCCGGAGCTGACGTCGGCGAGCATCATCGTGTCGGGCGGCCGCGGTCTGGGCAGCGGCGAGAACTACACGAAGGTGCTGGAGCCGCTGGCCGACAAGCTGTCGGCGGCACTGGGCGCATCGCGCGCGGCAGTCGACGCCGGCTACGTGCCGAACGACTATCAGGTCGGCCAGACCGGCAAGATCGTCGCCCCGCAGCTGTACATCGCGGTCGGCATCTCGGGTGCGATCCAGCATCTGGCCGGCATGAAGGATTCGAAGGTGATCGTCGCGATCAACAAGGATCCGGAAGCGCCGATCTTCAGCGTGGCCGACTACGGCCTCGTCGGCGATCTGTTCTCGCTGGTGCCGGAGCTCGTGAGCGAGCTCGGCTGACGCGGCGTGACGCTTCAGCGTTAAGCACACGGGAAAAGGGGCGCGCCGAGCGCCCCTTTTTTTACGCCATCGACAAAAGAGAGAAGAGGAGACGTGCCATGAGTTATGTCGCCCCCGTCAAGGACATGCTGTTCGTGCTGAAGGAACTCGCGGGCATCGACGCCGTCGCGCAGTTGCCGGGTTTCGAGGATGCCGGTTACGACACGGCGCAGGCCGTGCTCGAGGAGTCCGCGAAATTCTGCGGCGAGGTGCTGGCGCCGCTGAACGTCGAGGGCGACCGCCACCCGAGCAGCTGGAAGGACGGTGTGG